>JBKOVW010000114.1:0-15415 GCA_046724095.1 Actinomycetota bacterium
CGGCTCGACTTCGGACAGCACGTGCGAACCTCGGGCTACTCGGGCGCGGACTACTACCCGTTCCTCCTCGTCGCGGTGAAGGTCGGGATCGCGCTGATGCTTGCGCGGCTTGCGTGGCGGTTCGTCAAGGCGACGCGGCTCATGCAGACGAGCGGAGCGCGCTGCCGGCCGAAAGTCCGTATCGCGCTCTCGCCGAAGCTGTGGCTCTGCTCCTTCGTCGCAACGTCGCTCATCTACCTCGTGCAGATGGACGCCGAGGGAATCTCCAGCGGCCGCTGGCCGTTGCTCGCACCATGGCTGCACACGTCCGCGCTTCCGGTCTTCGCCGTCCTCTCGGTCGTCGTCGCGGTCGTGTACCGCGCCGTCGAGCAGTGGCTCGCCGAGTATGAGACGTACGCACACGAGACCGCTCGCCGCGCCGCCCGCCTCGCCGCGACGTTGCCGACGCCGCGTGCGACGCTCGCCGATCTCGTCGGACCGCGCAGCCTCTTCGGGCTCGCGTTCGAAGTTCGGCCGCCTCCGGCTTTCGCGTAGCACTCAGCTCGCCGAAGTCGAATCTAGGAGGCTGCTGTGAATGCAGAGCTCGTCTCTGAACTCGAAGTACCACGACAACGAACCGCACGTGCGCGCTTCGTAACGGCCCTGGGTCCGCTGACGGCCCTGGCCGGCGTGATCTGGGCGATCGTGCAGCCCTACCGCCTCACGATCCTGCATCCGGACGGCCAGGGCTTCTGGTGGCTGTTCGTCGAGCCGCCGCTGCTCGTGATCGCGGTCGGCCTCTTCTTCTACTTCGCGATCGTGCCCGGGCTGCTGGAAGACCTCGAGGAACGCGGTGCAGCCACCGGCTGAGCACGTCCACTGGCTGTTCGCAACGGGCCTGCTGCTGCTCGGCCTCTGCCTGCTCGCCGAGGCAATCGTCGGCACCGAGGTCTGGCGGCGCCGCGCGTGGCGCGCCTATCTCTGGCCGGGGCTCGCGTTCACGCTCGGCGTCTTCATGTGGCCCGTGATGACCTTCTTCACGAACTCGACGCTGCACATGCTCGCCCACGGCGCGTGGGCGGAGGTGCTGATGCTCGCGGGTGCGATCGAGCTCGCGCTCGTGCGCGGCAAGCTCCACGGCGCGGCGTGGCGGCTGACCATGGCCGCCGCGTTCCTCGTCTCCGGCGCCGCGTTCCTCGTGCACGAGCAGAACGCCTGGCTTTTCCAGCGCTCGTCGTTCCTCCACCACCTGCTCGGGTGGACGCTCCTCGTGGCCGCCGTCTTCCCGCTGGCGCGCAGCGTGCGCCCGCGCTCACAGGCAGCGGCGGCGGGATTCGCGCTGACGTTCGTCGTGCTCGCCGTCTTCCTCTATTGCGACCGGGACGTCGCACCCGTCTTCGGGCACATCTCACCGCTCGCGGGGCCGACGCACCGATGAGGCGGGCGCTCCTCATCACGGCGATTGCTGCGCTCGCGCTCCCGGCGCAAGCCTTCGCGCACGCGACGCTCGAGCGCACGTCACCGGGGTTCGAGCAGCGCGTGAACGCTGCGCCTCGCACGGTGACGCTGCGCTTCGACCAGTACATCGAGAATCTCCCGCGCGCGATCCGGCTGTACTCGACGCACCGGGAGCTGCCGGTCCCGCGGATCCGGAACAACGGACGCGACCTCATCGCGACCGTCCCACGTCTACGCGCCGGCGGCTACACGATTCGCTGGCATGCACTGTCGGGCGACGGGCACGTGGTCTCCGGTGTGTTCACGTTCGGCGTGCGGGCGAAAGCGCCCGCGCCCACGGAGGCCTTCGGCGCGTCCGGCCCGACACGCACGGAGGACGTCGTTCGCTGGCTCTACTTCCTCTCCCTGGCGCTGCTCGTCGGCGGGCTCGGCTTCCGCCTGCTCGTGGCGCGCCGGCGCCTGCCCGACCGCTTCTTCGCACTCGCGGGCGTCGGCGCCTTCGCGACTCTGAACGTGGGCATCGCCGCGTTCCTGCTTCGCGCCGAGGACGCGCTGCAGCTGCCGTTCGGGCGGCTCCTCTACGGCGACCTGAGCCCGATCGCGCGTACCCGGTTCGGGACGGCCTTCACGGCGATGACCCTCGGCTTCTCCGTCGTGGCCGCCCTCGTTTTCCTCGCCTGGCTGACCGACCGCGACGTCTTCCTCTGGCCCGCGTTCGTGATCGGCCTGGCGTTCGTCTCCGGCCTCTCGCTCTCGGGTCACTCCGGCGCCGACGCCGGCTCGTCCTGGAAGTCCGAGCTCGCCGACTGGGCGCACCTCTCGGCCGCCTGTCTGTGGATCGGCGGGCTCGTGCAGCTGGTCGTCGTCGTGTGGCCGCTGCTGCCGGAGCTCCGGCGCCCGGCGCTGCTCGCGTTCTCGCGGCTCGCGACCGTCTGCGTCGGCGTCCTGCTGCTCGCCGGCGTCTATCTGGCGATCCTCCGCCTGCCGCAGCTGAGCGACCTCTGGACGACGGGTTACGGACAGATCCTGCTCGTCAAGATCGCGCTCGTCGGGCTGGCGTTCGCGTGGGGCGGCCTGCACAAGCTCCGCGCGGTGCCGGCGATCACACGCGACCGGGCCGTCCCGCGGCTCCGAGCGAGCCTCGCCGGTGAGAGCATGATCGGCATGATCGTCCTGCTCGTGGCCGCCTTCCTCGTCAACGCGAAGCCTCCGACCTAGTGGCCCGGCCGACCCCCTCGGCCGGCGCCCGGCCCGCGGGCACGCTGCGCGCTGCCGCGTCCTCGGTCGCGCTCGGGCAGCCAAGCCCGAGCGCTCCCTGCGTCCTTGCATCGCTTGGTGCCCACGACCCGTGCATCCGGCCAGGAGGCCGGCCGGACCACTAGTGCTCTGGGCCATCTCCGGCGGCGCGGGCTTCCTCGGCCTGCACCTGGCACGGCGCCTGCTCGCGGACGGCCACGACGTGCGCACGCTGGACGTTGTGCCGCTCGACGACGCCGAGCTCGAGCGCTCGGTGCAGGAGCTGCGCGGCGACGTCCGCGATCGCGACCGCGTGCGCGAGCTCGTCGCCGGCGCCGACGTCGTCGTGCATGCCGCGGCTGCGCTGCCGATCCAGGCGTCGCGCGAGTCGATCCGCTCCGTGAACGTGCTGGGAACGGAGCACGTGCTCGCCGAAGCGCGCGCAGCCGGCGTGCGCCGGGTCGTGTTCATCTCCTCGACCGCCGTCTACGGCGTGCCCGAGAAGCATCCGATCGAGGAGGACGATCCGCTCGTCGGCGTGGGGTGGTACGGGGAGTCGAAGATCGACGCCGAAGCGCTCTGCCGCGTCGCCGCGGTCGAGACGACGATCGTGCGGCCGAAGACGTTCATCGGGCCGGAGCGGCTCGGCGTCTTCGAGATCCTGTTCGACTGGGTCCGCGAAGGCCGCCGCATCTACATCCTCGGCAAGGGTCACAACCGCTACCAGCTGCTCGCGGTCGAGGACCTCGTCGAGGCGATCGTGCGTGCGGCGAACGCGCCCGAGGCGGCGCGGCAGACGTTCAACGTCGGCGCGACGGAGTTCGGAACGGTGCGCAGCGACCTGCAGGCGCTGATCGACCACGCGGGATCGGAGTCGCGCTTGCGACCCGTTCCTGTGAAGCCGGCCGAGATTGCCCTACGCGCGCTCGAGCTCCTCCGCGTGTCGCCTCTCGCCGAATGGCATTACAAGACGGCGCACAGGGATTCGTTCGTCGACACGTCGCGCGCGCAGCGCGTCCTGGGCTGGCAGCCGCGCCTCTCGAACAGGGAGGCGCTGATCGAGACGTACGACTGGTACCTCGCGAACCGGGAGCGCGTCGGCGGCGCCGGCGTCACCCACCGCGTCCCCTGGAACCAGCAGGCGCTCGGCCTGCTGAAGAGGCTGTCGTGATCCTTCTTTCGCAGTCCGAGGTGGAGGAGCTCCTCGACCTCGACGCGCTCGTCGACGCGCTGGCCGATGCGCATCGCGAGCTGAGCGAGGGCAAGGCGTCGATGCCGCCCCGAATAGCCGCCTTCGCGGAGCGGAACGGACTGCTCGGCGCGATGCCCGCGTACCTGCCGTCCGCAGGGCTGGCCTGCAAGCTCGTGTCGCTCTTCCCGGAGAATCGCGACCGGCACACGCATCAGGCGCTGATCGCCGTCTTCGACCAGGCGAACGGCTCGCCCGTCGCACTGATGGACGGGACCTACATCACCGCCACGCGGACGGCGGCCGGCTCCGCGCTCGCCACGCGGCTGCTTGCGCGCGAGGACGCACGCGTGCTGGCGATCCTCGGCGCCGGCGTGCAGGCGCGCACGCATGCCGCCGCCCTTCGCCGGGTACGCGATTTCGATGAGATCCGCATCGCATCACGCGACCGCGAACGGGCCGAGGTGCTGGCCGGCGAGATCGGAGCGTCCGCCGCATCGTCTTTCGAGGAAGCGGTGCGGGGCGCCGAGGTCGTCGCCGCGACGACCCACGCGGCCGAGCCGATCGTCCTGCGCGAATGGCTCGAGGCCGGCACCCACGTGACCTCCGTCGGCGCCAACCCGGCGGGACGGGGCGAGATCGATCCGGCGATCGTCCGGGACGCCGCCGTCGTCGCCGTCGAGTACCGCGAGTCGACGCTGGCGCCTCCGCCTGCGGGCGCGCCCGAGTTCCGCGACGGCGCGCCGTCCGAGGTCGTCGAGCTCGGCGAGCTTGTCGCGGGGACGAAACGGGGACGGTCCTCCAGGGAGCAGATCACCCTGTATAAGTCAGTCGGCGTCGCCGTCCAGGACGCCGCCGCCGCAGCGCTCGTGCTCGCGGCGGCGCGTGAGCGGTCGGTGGGCCGGGAGATCGAGTTGGAGGTTCGATGAGCAGCAACAACGACTTCAAGCCGGGCCTCGAAGGCGTCGTCGCCGTCGAGACCGAGATTGCCGAGCCAGACCGCGAAGGCGGTGTCCTCCGTTATCGCGGCGTCGACATCGAGGAGCTCGTTGGCCATTACCCGTACGAGAACGTCTGGGGCCTCCTCGTCGACGACGACCTCCAGTCGAAGATGCCCGAGCCAGAGCCGTACGAGCCGGCGCGGCTGACGGGCAACGCGCCCGCCGATCTGCAAGCCGAAACGGCGCGGCTCGCCGGCGAGTGGAAGCTCGGAAAGCTCAACGAGATCTCCGACGAGCAGGCGAGAGAGGACCTCGGCCGTCTCTCTTCGCAGATGATGGGGATTGTCGCGCGCTCGGCACGCATCGCGGACGGCAACACCGACCCGATCCCCGACGACGTCGTCGCGCAGGGTAAGACAGCCGCCGAGAAGTTCCTGCTTCGGTGGCGCGGCGAAGCGGATCCGCGTCACGTGCAGGCGATCGACACCTACTGGATCTGCACGGCCGAGCACGGGCTCAACGCATCGACCTTCACCGCGCGCGTCACGGCGTCGACCGGTGCCGACTGCGGCGCCTCCCTCTCGTCTGCCGTCGGTGCGCTGTCGGGCCCGCTGCACGGAGGCGCGCCGGCGTACGTCAAGCCGATGCTCGACGAGGTGCAGGAGACGGGCGACCCAGAGCAGTGGGTCCGCGACGCGCTCGACGCGCGTAAGCGCATCATGGGTTTCGGTCATCGCGTCTATCGGGCCGAAGACCCGCGCTCGCGCATCCTGAAGCGGACAGCGCGCGAGCTCAGCTCGCCGCAAATCGAAATCGCCGAACGCCTCGAAGAGGCTGCGCTCGCCGAGCTCGAGCGGCGGTATCCGGACCGGCCTCTGAGAACGAACGTCGAGTACTACTCCGCTCTCGTGCTCGACGTCGCCGAGATCCCGCCGCCTCTCGCGCCGGCGATGTTCGCGTGCTCGCGCGTCGCCGGCTGGTCGGCGCACATTCTCGAGCAGAAGCGCACGGGCAGGCTGTTCCGTCCGTCGGCCCGTTATGTCGGACCGGCCGAGCGCAGCCTCAACTGACCTGACGTCGTACCGGGATCGGTTTCCGATCCTGGAGCACACGACGTACCTGATCAACCACTCGCTCGGCGCGATGCCTGCCGCCGCGGAGGAGCGCGTCGCCGAGTACGCGCGGACGTGGAAGGAGCGTGGCATCCGCGCGTGGGCCGAGGGCTGGTGGGAGATGCCGCTCACGGTCGGCGACCAGATCGGCCGCATCATCGGCGCGCCGCCGGGCTCGACGGTGATGCATCAGAACGTCGCGGTCGCGGAGGCGATCGTCGTCTCGTGTTTCCGTCCCGTCGATCCGCATCGCAACCGCGTCGTGTACGAGGAGGGGAACTTCCCGAGCGTCCGCTACCTGTACCAGGCGCAGCCGGAGCTCGACGTCGTCGTCGTGCCCGACGACCAGGCGATCGTCGAGGCGATCGACGAGCGCACGCTGCTCGTTCCGATCACGCACGTGCTCTTCAAGACCGCGGAGATCCAGGACGTCGCGGCGATCGTGCGGCGTGCGCACGAGGTCGGCGCGCACGTCGTGCTCGATGCCTACCAGTCCGCCGGCATCGTGCCGCTCGATGTCACGGCGCTGAACGTCGACTTCGCCGTCGGCGGCAGCGTCAAGTGGCTCTGCGGCGGGCCGGGCAACGGCTGGCTCTACGTCCGGCCCGACCTCGCCGCCGTGCTCGAGCCGACCTTCATGGGTTGGCAGGCGCACGCGCGCCCGTTCGGCTTCGAGCCCGAGCTCGAGTACGCGGAGGGGGCGGCGCGTTTCCTGACGGGGACGCCGAACGTGCCGGCGCTCTACGCGGCGACGGCCGGCTACGACCTGATCGAGGAGATCGGCGTCGACCGGATCCGGAAGAGCTCCATCCGGCAGACGCAGCTCCTCATTGACCTGCTCGACGACGCCGGCTTCGAGGTCGGCAGCCCGCGCGACCCGGCGCGGCGCGGGGGAACGGTGACCGTCCGCACGCCGGAGTTCGAGGCCGTCCACAAGGAGCTCGCCGAGCGCCAGATCCTCTGCGACTTCCGTCCGGACGCGGGACTGCGGCTCGGCCCGCACTGCTACAACACCGATGACGAGCTCCGGTTCGTGGTCGAGCAGATCTCCGAGATCGTCGAGACGCGCGTGTACGAGCGCCACCTCGGCGCCGCGGCCCGCTTCTAGCGCTGCGTCGGGCAGAACTTGTCCTGCCCCAGGAACTGCATGAAGAGCTTGTCCATCTGCGCTTCGTAGTCCCGGTCCGCGCTGTTGTTCGGGTCGTAGTCGTGGAGGCCGGCGCCCTCCCACTGCAGGTCTGGCGTCACGCCTGGACCCTCGACGGTTATGCGGTAGCCCTTGCCGTTTCCGGCAGGCCGAAGGTTGTTCGGGTAACCCGGAAGTGTGTTGTCGTGCGTGGGCCAGAAGCTGTAACAGAAGGCGCCGCTTCCCATCCGGAACGAGATCGACGTCTCGCGGTTCCAGCCCGGGCCGTACGCGGAGTCGAGCGTGTCGATGTAAAGGCTGCGCCCGTAGCGGTCGTTCGGCGCGCCGTTTTTCCCGATGCCGAATCCGTACACGGGATTGCCGAGGTAGGTGAGGCGCCCGAAGAGATCGTGTGCCTGGCCGTCGAACGCCCAGTCGGTGTGTGCCTCGAGCTGCGCCGTGGGGCCGCTCCAGTGTGAGACGTGCAGCTCCCACTGGGTTTGCTGCGGGAGCCAGGGCGGATAGCCGCGGTGCGGGAGGTAGGGCTGCCACGCCTGCAGTGCCCAATACGTGCCGTCGGGCGCTTTGCACGCAGCGACGAGATAGACGAGCGCGGGACCGTCGTACTTCCTGCAGCGGTTGCGGAAGTGCTTCCAGACGAGCCGATGCTGCGACTTCCAGCCACCGCTCCAGTCGAAGCGGAAGTGCACCTGCGGAACGGTCTGGCTCGGCGGCAGCGCGTTGATCGCGCCCCAGACGAGCAGGTGGAGGGTGCGGCCCCGCACGCGATACGTCACGAGCGCGGTGTGATTCGAATTGACAGCGAGCTTCACCGCGGTAGCGTTGACGTCGACTCGTTCAGAGGCGCGGGCCGCAGCGCCGCCTCCTGCGACGGCTGCCGTCAGCGCGACGATGATGAGACGGCGCACCACGTTCACTGCGTTGGGTGATCTGTTTTATCGGTTTCAAAACCGATTCTCAACAGACGTGCGCCGTCTTGCCTTTCCTTGCCTGCTCGCGTTCGCGCTCGCCCTGGTCGCGACGCCCTCGGCCTCGGCGTCCCAGCTGATCGACCGTGACGCGCACAACGTGCACCTCCAGGTGAATGCGCGAGGTCAAGCACTCCTCACGTATACAGCGCGGGGCGGCTTCCACCGTGTTGTCGCGTCGGGAGCGATCAACGCACGCACGCCCAACCGGAGCGTGCCGCAGGTGCAGCTCAGGAAGGACTATTCCGGGCGCAGCTGGGCGAGCGGCGGCAGCTGCCGTGGGTACGACGGTCCGAGGCTCGCCTTGCTCGTGACGGCCTGCGCGGCTCCCGACGGCTCGTACTGGGCAGTGCAGTCGTGGCGCCGCACGCTCCCAAACTTCGGCGGCGCTCCGACGCCACGCCTCGGCGCCTGGGAGTTGCACCTCTCGCACTGGACCGGCGAGACGGCGAACCTCGAGGCATGGACCGACTGGGTCTATGCCGGCCGCTACCACCACCTGTTCGGCCGGCTGACGTACGGCGGCCAGCCCGTGTACGGCTTCTCGGCGACGAAAGTCGGCGCGCCGCTCGACGACTACGGTCGCAACATCTACGTCGACACGTTCGACTCCCGCTACGGGAAGGGCTGGCGCCGCGAGAACGCGTTCCTCGCGCATCGGCCGACGGGCGTCTTCTGTTACGGCTTCTATCCGTTCACGTCACGAGGGCCGGGCAACGGCGGCAAGTACCGGCTCACCGCGGTCGGGCCGGGCGTGACGCCGGACGTCAGCATCGTCATCCCGGGGCTGCACGACTTCAATCGAAACAGTCCCGGCGACGTTGCATACGAGAACCAGCAGAACGCGCTGCAGGATTCCGTCGCCGGCGGCGACAAGAAGTGCCGCGTGCACTAGTTGTGGCGCGAAAGCTGCGCTTTCGCGCCATTACGAGGTACGCCGCTTCGCGGTAGTCGTGTGCGGGCCTAGCCCGCGCACTTTTCACTGCTTGGCGATCGGCCTCAAGCGAGCAGCTCGCGCAGGCGTTCGGCGTACCGCGGAGCGGTGGGCTCGTCCTCGTGGCGGAAGTACGCGTATACCGGCTCCTTCACCGCGCGTAGGCGCGCCGCCCACTCCTGCAGCTGCTGCTCCGAGTACGGCGGGTCGCGGAAGCGGACGTAGCGGAACGGAGCCTCGTGGTCGAGGTCGTTGACGCGCACGGTGCCGGCGGCCGAGAGCCGCGGCTCGATGCCGTCCCAGCTCTCGTGCTCGAGGTCGAAGGCGACGAGCGTGCCCGGATCGAGTGAGCCGAGGATGAGCTCCAGCATTCCCTCGTCGCGCCCGCTCTTCAGCGATACGCGGGTCGGGCCGAGCCGGTCGCCGAGCTGCCGTACGCGTGCCCCGAACTCGGCGACGATCCGCGGCCGGTTGCCCGCGAGCTTCGGCGCGAACGTGAAGCCGGGCGGCGTCTGCTCCGCCCACCGCTCGAACTGCTCCTCCGCCGGGAGGCGGTAGCCGGTCGTGTTCAGCTCCACCGTGTCGAAGCGCTGCGCGTAGTGACGCAGGAACTCCTTGGAGTCGGTCCCGGCCGGATAGAAGCCGGGCTTCCACGACGGATAGGACCAGCCTGAGGTGCCGACATGCACCCTGGCTAGACTCGATTCCCGAGTGGCCACGACCGAGAGAGTCATAGCGGACGACGCGATTCGCGTCCTCGACCACGGCTTCGTCCGGCTCGACGGGTCGATGGCGACCGACCTCTCGGTGGTGAATGCCGCACGCGTCAGCTTCGCACGGCGCAAGGAGGAGATGGACGAGGCCGACGAGGGCCTCATCCGCTTCCTGATGCGCGATCGGCATGGCACTCCTTTCGAGCACAACTCGTTCCGGTTCCACGTGCGGGCGCCGATCTTCGTCGCGCGCGAGTGGTTCCGGCACCGTGTCGGCTCGTTCAACGAGTTCTCGATGCGCTACGCGAAGGCGACCGACGACTTCTACGTGCCCGAGGCCGAGGACGTGCGCAGCCAGGTCGGCAAGCCGGGCGCCTACTCGTTCGAGCCCGTCGACGAGGAGCTTGCAGAGCGCACGCGCGAGGAGTTGCGCGACGTCTACGAGCACGCCTATGAGACGTATACGCGGCTTGTCGAGGCAGGGGTCGCGCGGGAGCTCGCACGTTCCGTCATGCCGGTCGGCGCCTACACCGAGTTCTTCTGGACGGTCAACGCGCGGGCACTGATGAACTTCGTCTCACTCCGCGCCGCCGAGACCGCGCAGCGCGAGATCCGCCGCTACGCCGAGGCCGTCGAGCAGTTCTTCGCGCAGAGGATGCCGGTCACGCACGCGGCGTTCGTCGCGGCGAACCGCGCTGCGCCGTAGCGCCTACGCCGACCTCGCTCGCAGGACGACCTGGTTCGGCCGGAAGTGGTTCGCCGGCGTCTGCCGGACGATCACCCAGCCGTTCTTGTCGAAGTGCGCGAGCGCGTACGCGGCCGAGAGACGCACGGACGTCGCGCCGGAGACGTTGATCGTCCCGCACGAGACGATCGGCCGCCCGCCCTTCGTCAGGAACAGCGCGTAGTAGCCACTGCCCGAGAGCTTCGGCAGGCCGCTCACGTGCAGCACCATGGGCCAGTTGCCCGCGGCGTCCTCGTCGCCGAGCTTGAGCGTCGCAAGCGCGGTCGGCGCCAGAGCCGTCCCCTGCATCTCCACCGTCTTGCTCGCCTTGATCGACGTCCCGCTCGAGGTCGAGGTCGTCGCCTGGCCGAGCAGGAAGCCGACGAAGATCGCGGTCGCAAGCGCGGCGGCAAGCAGCACCGGCCGGCGCGCCTTGTGCTCGCGCTCGCGGCGGCGGCGGCCGAACAGTGGCTGGAGCGCATCCTCCGGCCAGGGCACGGACTCCAGCTCCGGCGACAGCTCCGGCGGGGGGCCGGCTTCCACCAGCAAGTCGTGCGCGCGGCGCAGCCGCTCGCGCTCGCCCGCGGGCATGTCGTAGCCGACCAGATCGTCGAAGTCGGGGCGATGCGTCACCGGAGGTCCCCTTCCAGCAGGTCTGCGAGGTGCGCCAGGCCGGCGCGAGTTCGCGTCTTCACGGTACCGAGCGGGATGTTCAGGTAATCCGCCACCTCGCTCTGCGACAAGCCGCCGTAGTACGCGAGCTCGATCACCTCACGTTCGTTCGCGCCGAGGCTCTCGAGCGCGCGGTGGACGCGCCAGGAGGTGTAGGACGCTTCGGCGCGCTCGGCGGGCGACGGCTCGTCGGAAGGGAGCTCGGGCCCCTCGCCCGGAGGTTCGCTGCGCCCGCGGCTGCGGTCGACGATCGCATTGCGCGCCACCGCGTAGAGCCACGGCGCGCCCGCCCCGCGCTCGGGCTTGTACGTCCTAGCCGAGCGCCAGATCGCCGCGAACGTCTCCTGGACTGCGTCCTCGGCGGTCATCCGGTCTCCGAGCCGCCGCAGCGCGAGCCCGAAAACCGAGCGGGCATAGCGGCGGTAGAGCGCCTCGAAGGCGTTCGCGTCGCGGCGGGCGACCCGGCGGATCAGGTCGCCGTCGCTGACCGAGGGGTCGTCGACGAACGGCTCGGTTCGAGCGGCATCCTTCCGAGCCCCGAGGGGCAAGGCCGCAGGCAACGCATAAACGCCCATTTCTTCAGGATCTCTACGCATTTCCACGTCTGGCGGATTGCAGCACAAAACGCTTACGAACCTTTAACCGGCCTACGGCGTCGAAATCGTCGCCACCAGGGAAGATCCCGGTGACACGCTTGATCAAGGGGGTTCCGCAGATGCGCAGGGTGATTTTTCTCCTCTTCTCGGCGCTGGCGCTCGTGCTGGCCGCTCCGGCGTCGTCGGCGACGGTGACGGTCTCGATCAAACGCGCAGCCTTCGCGCCGAAGACCGTGAACATCAACCAGGACGACTCGGTGACGTGGACGAACAACGACACGATCAACCACCAGGTCGTCGCGAATAACGGCTCGTTCGCGTCGCCGATCCTCGGCCCGGGGAAGTCGTGGACGCGCAAGTTCGCGAGCGGCGGCACCTATCGCTACCACGACAGCCTGCATCCGGCGCTGACGGGCACCGTCGTCGTGAAGGGCGCGCCGCCGCAGATCTCGCTCGTCGCTTCGGCCCCGGTCGTGAAGTACGGCGCCGCGGTCACGCTGAGCGGGGAGGTCTCCAACAAAAAGGCGGGCCAGACCGTCACGCTCGTGCAGCTGCCGTTCGGGCAGACGACGAAGCAGGTGATCGCGACGCTGCAGACAGGAGCGAGCGGCGCGTTCTCCTACTCGGTCACGCCGCAGGTGAACACGACCTACCAGGCGCAGTGGCCCGGCAAGTCGGAAAGCTCGGTCACCGTGCAGGTCCAGCCGGCGATCAAGCTGCCGTTCGTCTCCAAGAGCGGGTTCTTCCACTTCTACGTCATCGCCGGCACGTCGTTCGCCGGGAAGACGGTCTTCCTCCAGCGCTACACGCTCGCGAAGACGTGGGTGAACATCCGGGCGCTCACGCTCGGCCAGAAGTCGGGCCGCCTGATGTCGGTGCGCTTCGTGCGCTCGCTCGTTCCGCGCGGCCGCTGGTCGATCCGGGTCTTCATGCCCGCGACCGAGATGGGCGGGGGCTATCTGGACAGCTGGAGCGGGACGCAGCCGATCGTCAAGAGGTAGCGATAGTCGAGAGCGCCCTCAGCGGGCGCTCTCGAACCTTTGCTGGACGGCGTCCCAGTTGACGACGTTCCACCACGCCTCGAGGTAGTCGGGGCGGCGGTTCTGGTACTTGAGGTAGTAGGCGTGCTCCCACACGTCGATGCCGAGCAGCGGGACGTGGCTCTGCATGATCGGCGAGTCCTGGTTAGCCGTCGAGTACACCGACAGGGCCGTGCCGTCGTGGACGAGCCAGGTCCACCCGGACCCGAAGCGCTTGACGCCGCCGTCGATGACCGCGGCCTTGAGATCGGCGAAGCTGCCGATGGTGGAATTGATCGCATCGGCGAGCGAGCCCGAGGGCTCGCCGCCGCCGTTCGGGCCCATGATCTCCCAGAAGAGCGAGTGGTTTGCGTGGCCGCCGACGTTGTTGCGGACGGCCGCCCGCTTGTCCTCGGGGATGATGTCCACGTCGGCGAGGATGTCCTCGACCGAGCGGTCGGCCCACTCCGTCCCCTCGAGCGCCTTGTTCGCGTTGTCGACGTAGGCCTGGTGGTGCTTGTCGTGGTGGACGCGCATCGTCTGCTCGTCGATGTGCGGCTCGAGCGCGCTGTAGTCGTACGGAAGAGGCGGGACCTCAAGGGCCATCGGTCGCTCCTTTCTGGAATGTGGGTCGAGGATATGCTCCCCGGCCATGGCCACGCTTGCGTTCAAGTTCGAGGAGATCACCCCGCGGGAGCTGAAGCCAGAGCTCTACGAGCTCGACGGCATCTCGCGGGCGACGATCGAGGCGCATTACAAGCTGTACGAGGGGTACGTCAACAAGCGCAACGAGATCCTGCAGAAGCTGGACGGCGTCGACGCCGCGAGCGCCAACCAGGTCTACTCTGACCTCCGTGCGCTCAAGGTCGACCTCACGTTCGCCGTCGGGGGGATCAAGAACCACGAGATCTACTTCGAGCACCTGGGCGGAGGCGGCGGCGATCCCGACGGGATGATCGGCGACCTGATCGAGCGCGACTTCGGCTCGTTCCAGGCATGGCGGACAGACCTGAAGGCGACCGGCATGGCCGGCCGCGGCTGGGCCTGGACCGCGTACGACTGGGACGAGGGGCGCCTGTTCAACTACGTCGGTGACGCGCAGAACACGTTCCCGATCTGGAACGCCACGCCGCTGGTGGCGCTCGACGTGTACGAGCACGCCTACTTCCTCGACTACCAGACAGACCGCGCGTCGTACATCGACGCGTTCTTCGACAACCTCGACTGGTCGACGGTCAACGAGTGGGTGTCGAAGTACCAGATTCAGACGTAGGCTGAATGACGACGGTCGCCCTCGTCGTCGGCGGCTACCTGCTCGGCTCGATGCCGTGGGGCTACTGGCTCGTTCGGCTCGTCAAGCACGAGGACATCCGGCAGCACGGCAGCGGCAACATCGGCGGCACGAACGTGTGGCGCGCTTACGGCTGGCGGCTCGGGCTGCCGGTCGTCGTGCTCGACACGGCCAAGGGATTCGTGCCGGCCCTCACGGCGACGCTCGCTGTCTCGCACCTCGCCGGTGTGCTCGCCGGCGGCGCGGCGATGCTCGGGCACTGGCGGCCGCTGTTCCTCAGGTGGCAGCGCGGCGGGAAGATGGTGGCGACGTGCGGCGGCGCGTTCCTGGGAGTCGCGCCGGTCGTCGGCGGGATCGGCGCCGCCGTCTGGATTCTCGTGTTCGTCGTGTTCCGCTACGCGTCGCTCGCGTCGATGCTCGCGGCCGTGTCGCTGCCCGTGATCGCGGCGCTGCTCGACGAGCCGTGGCCGGTGATTGCGTTCGCCGCGTTCGCCGCGGTCGCCGTGGTCGTCCTGCACCGCGCGAACATCGCGCGGCTCCGTTCAGGAACCGAGAACCGCTTCCGCTTCCGGCGCACCGCGGAGCCACTCGCGTAGCTCCGTGTGCCGGGACGCTGGCTCACCCGACTCGAGCTCGCGGCGCAGCTCGCCGACCGTGCCGTGCCGCTCCGCGACGACCTCGTGTGCGTGGATCGTCTCGAAGTTGAGCTGGCGCGCCAGCAGGAAGTCCGCGTCGTCGAGCTTCGCGTAGCGCTCGAGCACCGATTGCAGCGCGATCCGTACCGAGTCCTCGACGAACCGGGGCTGCAGGTGTGCGTGCTCGACGACGAACAGCTCGTCGGGACGCTTCAGCAACTCGTAGATCGGCGAGCTCATCGACCCCTCCACGATCCGCGCCAGTTGCTCTGCGTTGACGGGATGATCGCTGCCAACGTACAGCGTCCCGCGCCCGCGCTGGTTGTGCGTCGCCAGCGGGACGAGCTCGAGGATGCGCTCGACGTCGCCCTCTTCGAATCCTGCCTCCAGGAGCCGCTCCGACGCCTGGCCCCGAACGAGCCCTTGCGCGCACGGGCAGGCGTTGATGCCCGTGGCCTCGACGCCGACGATTCGGCGGACTCCCGCCTCCGACGCGGCGGCGATCCCGACGAGCGCGATCATCTCCTGCGTCGCAAGGCCCGTCACCGGCGTTCGCCGCGCCAGTGGGTAGCGCGCCGTGATCCGCACCTCCGCCCGGCCGGCGGACTGGCGCGCGACGATACGGCGCGCGATGTGCTCGGCGAGCTCCTCGACGAGGAACGCCTCCTCGAGGACGACCTCGTCGATCGCCTCCTCGAACACCTCCGGAAAGCGCGACATGTGGACGCCCTTCTGTCTGGGATCGAGGTCGACGCTGCAGTCGATCTCCGCGGAGATGAGCTTCTCCGCGCCGCCCCAGCG
>JBKOVW010000143.1:0-4609 GCA_046724095.1 Actinomycetota bacterium
ATACGACTGGTCGACGTCGACGCCGACGCCCCACTTGCCTTTCTCCTTGGCCGCGTCGAGGGCACCGAGGCCGCACGGGCCGGCGACGGCGAACACGACCTGCGAGCCGGCGGCGATCTGGTTCGTCGCGATGTTCTTGCATTTCGCCTGGTCGATGAAGTCCTCCGAGTACTGGACCTGGACGGTCGTGCCCGGCACGCACTTCAGCGCCCCGGCCTTGTATCCCGCGCCGAAGATGACGACTGGCGGGATGCTCTGTCCGCCGACCATGCTGATGTTCTTCTTCCCCTGCCGGGCTGCGACCTTGGCCGCGAGGCAGCCGATCAGGTAGCTGTTCTGGTTCGTCGCATACGTGAGGCCCTCGATGTTCGCGTGCGGCTTCTTGAACGCCTCCACCGGGTAGTCGGTGATCGCGAACTTCGTGTTCGGGAACTGGTCGGCCACCGACTCGGTCGCGTCGTTCAGCAGGAAGCCGGCCGAGATGACGATGTTGAATCCGGCGCGCGCGAGTGACGCCATGTTCGGCAGGTAGTCGCCTGCCGAGCGCGATTCGACCGCGCGGTACTGGATTTTCAGTTGCTTCGCCGCCCGCTTCAGGCCCACAAGCTGGGTCTGGTTGAAGCCCTTGTCGTTGAAGCGGCCGACGTCGCTCACAAGCCCCGCCTTGAACGTGGCCCGTGGTGCCGCAGTGCCGCTCGAGACGAAGCCCACCGCCGTGAGCACCACGGCGATAAAGGCTGCCAGCCCGAACGGCAGCAGTCGTTTCTTGCTCAAGAGATACTCCCTCCTCCTCGAGACCCGTCTCATCGTACGGAGGCGATGCTACTGCCTGCCGCCTCCGCTTTCAGCTAAGACGGCGTAGCCAGCCGTATGGTTAGGCCGTGTTTGTAAAGGATGAACTGGCGTTCGATCCGTCCGATCCGGCCTTTCTGGAGGATCCCTATCCCGTCCTGAACCGCCTGCGCGAGAGCGCCAGAGTCTTCTACGAGGAGCGTCGCGCGCGCTGGTTCGTGACGCGGCACGAGGACGTACGCGCGTGCCTGCGCGACAAGCGCCTCGGCCGCAACTTCCGCCACGTCATGTCGGCTGCGGAGATCGGCGTGCCCGAGCTCGACCCGAGGTGGTCGGCGTTCTGGGCGACAGAGCGCTGGTCGCTGCTGTGGCTGGAGCCGCCGGACCACACCCGCATTCGCAAGCTCGTGGCGGCCGCGTTCACGCCGCGCAGCGTCGAGGCGCTACGCGAGCCGGCTCGCGCGCTGGCCCGCGAGCTGCTCCAGCCGCTCGCCGAGAGCGGACGCATGGAGCTGCTCTACGACTACGCGCAGCCCTACTCCATCGCCGTCATCTGCCGGATGCTGGGCGTGCCGCTCGACCGCCACCGCGACCTGCTCGACTGGTCGCACCGGATGGTGAAGATGTACGAGTTCGACGTGCCTGAAGACAGCGCGGTCGCGGCGAACGCTGCGGCTGCGGAGTTCACGGAGTACGTGCGCACGCTGATCGCCGAACGACGCGCGCAGCCACGCGACGACATGGTCAGCGCGCTCGTCGATGCGCGTGTCGACGGGGAGCGGCTGACCGAGGACCAGATCGTCAGCACCGTGATCGTGCTGCTGAACGCAGGCCACGAGGCGAGCGTGAACACACTCGGCAACGGGATGCTCGCGTTCGCCCGCCATCCCGAGCAATGGCAGCGTGTCGTCGACGGTCACATCTCTCCGGCTGCGGCGGGCGAGGAGATGATCCGGTACGACCCGCCGCTGCAGCTGTTCGAGCGCTGGGTGCTCGAGGACGACTTCGCCATCGGGGATCAGCCGATTCCGCGGGGGGCGAAGATCGCCATGTTGTTCGGGTCCGCCAACCGCGACCCGCGCGTGTTCGAGCGTCCGGAAGAGTTCGACGTCGGCCGCGAGAACGCTGCGCAGCACATCGGCTTCGGCGGCGGCATCCACGTCTGCATCGGAGCGCCGCTCGCGCGCATCGAGCTGGAGGCGAGCGTCGGCGCCCTGTGCCGCTACTGGCCGGACTTCAGACTGGGCAGTGAGCCCCGACGCACGGGCGCGTTCGTGATCTGGGGCCTGCAAGGCCTCGAGCTCGCAAGAAGCTGATCACGCGCCCGGGCTGGCGAGCCCGCCGGTGCGCCCGCTCGGACTGCCGCCGCTCGCGGTAGGCGAAGTCGATTGGGTATCCACGTGTCTCGTACATGGCCGGAAGGTACGTGGCTTGTGCCTGGCACGCATTACGGAAAGCCACACTTCGCCGTGGCGGGCTGCTGGTGGCTTACGAGACGATCTGCTCGGACTCGGGGATCAGCACTCGCCTCGGCTTCGAGCCCTCGTAGCCGGAGATGATCCCGCGCCGCTCGAGCATGTCGATCAGCCGGCCGGCGCGGGTGTAGCCCACTCGCAACCGCCGCTGGAGGAGCGACACCGAGGCCGTCTGGGTCTGGACGACGATCTCGATCGCCTTCTCGAGCAGCGGATCCTCGTCGGGGTCGAACTCGCCGTCCTCGGCGTCCACGTCCTCCGCGAACACCTCCGGCAGCTCGAGCAGCGACTCGTCGAGCTCCTGGTCGCGCTGGTGGCGGCACTGCTCGACGACGAGCGCGATCTCCTCCTCCGAGACGTACGCGCCCTGCACGCGCTGAAGCCGCGACGTCCCGAGCGGCTTGAAGAGCATGTCGCCCTGCCCGAGCAGGCTTTCCGCACCCGCCTGGTCGAGGATCACGCGCGAGTCGGTCTGCGACGACACCGCGAATGCAATCCGCGACGGGACGTTCGCCTTGATCATCCCCGTGATCACGTCGACGGAAGGGCGCTGCGTCGCAAGCACGAGATGGATGCCGACGGCGCGCGACTTCTGCGCCAGGCGGATCACCGCGTCCTCGACATCCTGCGGCGAGATCATCATCAGGTCGGCGAGCTCGTCGATCACGACGAGGAGGTACGGCATCGACTGCTCACCCCGTTGGCGCAGCGTGCGGTTCGCCTCGGCGAGGTTGCGCGCGCGCACCACGGACAGCTTCTCGTAGCGGCGCTCCATCTCCGCGACGACGTTCGTCAGCGCGGCCGCCGCCTGCTTCGGGCTCGACACCACCGGCGTCAGCAGGTGCGGTATCGACTCGTAGAAGCCAAGCTCGATCCGCTTCGGGTCGATCAGGATCATCCGCACCTCGTCCGGCGTCGAACGCAGGAGCACGGACGTGAGCAGCGTGTTGATGCAGCCCGACTTACCGGAGCCTGTGGTGCCGGCAATGAGCAGGTGCGGCATGCGCGCGAGGTCGGTCCACACCGCGGTCCCCGAGATGTCCTTCCCCAGCCAGACGGCAAGCGGGCTCGCCGTCGCCGGGAGGTCGTCGAAGATGTCGCCGAGCGTGACGAGGTTCGGCGAGAGGTTCGGCAGCTCGACGCCGACCGCCTGCTTGCCCGGAATCGGCGCGAGGATGCGAATCTCGGTCGTCGCCAGCGCGTACGAGAGGTCGTCCTTCAGGGCGGCCACCTTCGACACCTTCGTGCCGGGCGCGAGCTGCAGCTCGTAGCGCGTCACGCGCGGGCCGGAGATCTGCCCCACGATGGTCGCCTCGACGCCGAAGTGAGCGAGCGTCTGCACCAGCGCCGTCGCCGTGCGCTCGGCGACGTCTGACGAGAGCTCGCTCGCGGCCGGGGAACGCCGCAGGACGTTGCGGTCCGGCAGCTCGTATTCCTCGTGGCGCTCGGCTTCGCCGACGTCGAACAGCGACGGCTGGTCCGGATCCTCCGTCGACGGCGCCTCGACGAGTAGCGGCGGCGGCTGGTTTTCGCCGACGATGTCGGGATAGTCGTGCACGGCGTCCACCGGCGTCTCCGTCGTCGCGCGGATCGGGATGACGGGCGCCGGCCGCGCCACCGGCTCTACTGGGAGCGCCCGCCGCGCGCGGGTGTGAGCGCGCTTCACGGCATGGCCCGAGCGTCGCACGAGCGCCCCCGCCGACGCGCCGGAGAGCAGGAGAGTCCCGATCACGAGCGCGAGGACGCCGATGATCGTCGTGCCGGTCGAGCCGACGAGGAGACCGAAGAGCTGCTCGAGGCCACGGCCGATCGCACCGCCGTGCGAGGCGCCGAGCGCAGCCAGCAGCCCGAACGCTGTGACCATCAGGCCGGTCCGGAAGGGGCGCACGTCGACGAGTGCGCTCCGAGCCACCATCAGCGCGCCGACGCTGACGAAGGCGACGGGGGCGACGTACGCGGCAGCGCCGATCGCACCCGTGAAACCGTCGGCGATGACGCTCCCGACCATCCCGCCGCTCCAGCCCAGGTAGAGGATCGACGCGAGGAAGATGCCGAGCGCCAGCAGCCCGAGCCCGACGAGCTCGTGGTGCTGCTCGCTCCGGACGCCTCGCTTGCGAGTCCGTTTCTTCACGCGTGAGGGCACGCGCGGCCGGAGCGGCCGCTTCTTACGGCGCTTTGCCATGCGGCGTACTTTCGCCGCGCGCCGGCCGCGTCCTACTCGTACGGCGCGAACGTGACGCGGCGGCTCCGCTTGCCCAGCAGCCTTCCGAGCCGGCGCCGGTAGACATGGCGCACGTCACCCTCGTCGAGATGGAACGTGCCGACCACGGACACGAGCGAGC
>JBKOVW010000110.1:0-6290 GCA_046724095.1 Actinomycetota bacterium
TCGCGCGGCCGCGCAAGGACGGGACGTACCTGCTGGCGCCCATCGAGCGCGCGTCGCCGCTCCCGCATGCGCTCGTCGTGACGACTGCGAACGACCAGTACTGGATCGAGTACCGGGGCCGGCCCGCGGTGAACAACGACGGCCAGCAGACCGCGGGCGCGGGCGTGATCATCCGCGTCAGCCCCAGCCCCGACCTCAATGACTTCGGCAGCAGCGGGATCCCGAATCTCCTGCTGGCGAGCCCCGACGGCCGTCATCGTCCGGAGCTCGGCCGTGGCGAGACCTTCGTCGACGCCGGGGCCTTCAAGCTGACCGTGCTGCAGGCCTCGGGCGACCGCACGCGCCTGCGCTTCCGCTGGACCGATGCGACCGCCCCGCACACTCCCCGCTTCGACGCGGCGCTCGTCGCCGGGCGCGTGCAGGTCACGCTCGACGCGATCCGCGAGAGCGGCAGCGGCATTGCGCGCTACGCCATCACGCTCGACCGGCGCGCGCCGCTCAGCGTCGGAACGGACGCGGCCGACGAGCCTGTGCAGATGGGCCAGCCGCTCCCGGGGACGCACACCATCAAGGTCGTCGTCGTCGACCGCGCCGGCAATCGCAGCCGGGCAGCTGTCCGCCACGTCAGGGTGCCCTGAGGCGATTCGCGCGAAGCGGAGAGTTGCTTGGTGGGCCCAGACCGTTCGTTCAATCAGGTGGCTGAGCAAAGCTCGGCCACCTTCTCTGCGGCGCCGCCGAGTCGGCGCCTGACCAGAGGGCGGTTTCGGCGTCTAATCAGTGTGCGCCGTTTCGGCTTGCTCCTGCTCGTGCTGCTCGTCGCCCTGCCCGCCGGCAGGGCCTCGGCCGGCCCGCCGCTCGGCGGCTTTCTCGAGGGGCCCGACGACAGCGGCACGAGACCGTACCTGTCGCGCTGCAGCCTTCTGCACGGGGAGCAGAAGATCTGGAACTGCTACGTGACGCGGCTGCTCGCCGAGGTGGAGAAATCCGGCGACCCTGCGCACGAGCTGCCACGGATCGACGTCAAGGTGCGTACAGCCGGCGGGTACCTCGAGAGCAGCTGCCACATGATGATGCACCAGGTCGGGCGGATGTACGCGCGGCGTCACCACATCACGCTCGCGAACCTGCAGCGCTACCTGCCGCGCTCGAACGATCCCGGCTGCTCCGCCGGCTTCGGCATGGGCATGGTGCTGACGCTCGGCCCGCAGATCGGGGAGCTCGGCCCGGCCGGCGCGATCAGGCTCTGCATGAAGGCGCCGACGCGCTATCGCTCGTACACCTGCGTCCACACGCTCGGGCATGCCTACATGCGCCTCTACCACGAGCAGCTGCCCTTCGCGATCCAGGCGTGCCGCGCGCTGCCGGCGTTGCAGGCACCGGACTGTGCGCAGGGCGCATATCACGACTACTGGCTCTCGCTCGCCGGCCGGGACGCGACGACGAAGCAGAAGCACGGCATCCGCTCGGCGCGCGTGCTCTGCGGCCGTGCGATCCCCACGTTCGTGCGTCCGTGCTGGTACCGATACTTCCTCGAGATGCCGCCGAAGGAGCTGCCGACGAACGCCGCGGGTGTTCGCGCGCTGTGCACGGGCCTGGTGGGCCGGCAGCGCGCCGGGTGCATCGGGGCCGCGTCCCTGATCACATCTGCAGATCCCTTCATTCAGATTCGCATCTGCGCGCGGCTTCGGGGGCCGGACACGGTCAGCTGCCTCTACGGGCTGAACGCCCAGAACGTCGCGACGTCGCGCGGATCGAAGCGCGTGAAGCTGATCGAGCGCTGCGCGGATCTGCGCCGCAGCGCGCAGGGAGCCTGCTACGAATGGCTTGGCACCACGCTTTCCGTGGTCACCAACGGACGGTTCAAGACCCTCGCCTGTCCCTTCATCGCGCGGAGCGGCCGGAACGCCTGCCTCGCCGGGGCGGATCGCATGGGCGAGGCCCTCGTGACCTTCAGCTAAAGGGTTCTGAGCTAAAGACGAAGGAATGGCTAACTTCTCCTAGGCAAGGCCGTCAGAATTCACGTGAACGACCGAATGGGGCAGATCTCCCTCCACACCTGTGAGCGGATGCGCGAGCTGCATTCCGCCTCGCTCGACGGCGAGCTCTCGGAGCTCGACCGCGCCCGGCTCGAGGCGCATCTCGCCGCCTGCCCGGGCTGCAGCGCCTACGCGGTGACGGCGGAGGCAGCCTCGCGGCTCGTGCGGCAGGCGCCGCTCGAGGAGCCCGGCTTTCCTGTCGTCGTCCCGGGGCGCCGGCTTGCGGTTGCCCGCAAGCTCCAGGTCGCCGCAGCCGCAGCCGCCGTCACCGTGACGGTCGGCCTGAGCGTGGCAGTGGGCACCGTCGGCGGGCCGTCGCCGTCTCGCTCGTCGCATCAGGCGACGCAGTCCGCGAAGCTGCGCTTCCCGGACCAGGAGCTCCGCATGCTCGAGCGCGCTAATCACGCGCGCTCGCATCCTCGCTTGGCTCTCTAGCTCGCCGCGCGAAAGCTTCGCTTCCGCGCGGGATAGTGGTACGGCGCTTCGCGCGGAACGCGTGCGAGCTCGGCTCGCACGCTTCATGGCGGTCGGCGACTGTCTCCTTCCGTGCGGCGCGAGCAGGCTGCGCGGGCTCGCGTCGCATCAGTTCCGGCGGCGCGTAAGCAGGGCTTACGCGCCGCCTTTGGGTGTTCCTCGATAGACTTTGCCGCGCCAGGAGCGGTTTGCTCCGGCTTTCCTTCTCTAGTTTCAGGAGACCCATGCCCGATCAGACTGCTCCGAAGCCCGGCCGGATCATCGAGATCAAAGGCGTCGTGATCGACGCCGTCTTCCCGGAGGGGCTGCCTGAGATCTACAGCGCCCTCAGCATCGACATCCCGGCGCAGGACGGGCAGGAGGCGCGCTCGCTGATCGCGGAGGTACAGCAGCATCTCGGCGACGATCGCATCCGCGCGGTCGCGATGGACTCCACCGACGGGCTCGCGCGCGGGCTCGAGGTGCAGGACACTGGGCAGCCGATCTCCGTGCCCGTGGGCGAGTCGACGCTCGGCCGCATCTGGAACGTGATCGGCGAGCCGGTCGACGAGCGGCCGGCGCCGAAGGACGTCGAGCGCTGGTCGATCCACCGCGACCCGCCGGCGTTCACCGACCTCTCGCCGAAGATCGAGGTCTTCGAGACCGGGATCAAGGTGATCGACCTACTTGCGCCGTTCATCCGCGGCGGCAAGGTCGGTCTGTTCGGCGGCGCCGGTCTCGGCAAGACGGTGCTGATCCAGGAGCTGATCCACAACGTTGCGCGCGAGCACGGCGGCTTCTCGGTGTTCGCCGGCGTCGGCGAGCGCACGCGCGAAGGGAACGACCTTCTGCTCGAGATGCAGGAGTCGAAGGTGCTCGACAAGGTCGCGCTCGTCTATGGACAGATGAACGAGCCGCCGGGAGCGCGCCTGCGCGTGGGGCTGTCCGGCCTGACGATGGCGGAGTACTTCCGCGACGAGGGCAATGACGTACTGCTCTTCATCGACAACATCTTCCGCTTCACGCAGGCGGGCTCCGAAGTCTCCGCACTGCTCGGCCGCATGCCGAGCGCCGTCGGCTACCAGCCGACGCTCG
Organism: Actinomycetota bacterium; assembly: GCA_046724095.1. Lineage (GTDB taxonomy): Bacteria > Actinomycetota > Thermoleophilia > Gaiellales > Gaiellaceae > 3-1-20CM-4-69-9. The sequence continues at coordinate 3,585 of JBKOVW010000110.1, forward strand.
CGACCGAGATGGGGCAGCTGCAGGAGCGCATCACGTCGACGCAAAAGGGCTCGATCACGTCCGTGCAGGCGATCTACGTGCCGGCCGACGACCTCACCGACCCGGCGCCGGCGAACACGTTCGCGCACCTCGACTCCTCGGTCGTGCTCACCCGCTCGCTCGTCGAACAGGGGATCTATCCGGCGGTCGACCCGCTCGACTCGTTCTCACGGGCGCTGCAGCCCGGCATCATCTCGGACGAGCACTACTCGACCGCGACGCGCGTGCAGGAGATCCTGCAGCGCTACAAAGACCTCCAGGACATCATCGCGATCCTCGGCATCGACGAGCTTTCCGACGAGGACAAGCTCGTCGTCGCGCGTGCGCGCAAGATCCAGCGCTTCCTGTCGCAGCCGAACTTCGTCGCGGAGCAGTTCACGGGGACGCCGGGCGAGTACGTGAAGATCGAGGACACGATCAAGGGCTTCCAGGAGATCATCGACGGCAAGCACGACGAGCTGCCCGAGCAGGCCTTCTACATGGTCGGCACGATCGAGAATGCGGTCGAGAAGGGCCGCCGACTCGCGGGCGAGGACGATCAGGGCGAGCAGGAAGAGGCGCCCGAGGACACGGCCGTCGCCGAGCGCGAGGCCGAGCCCGAGCCCGCCGGCGTCTCGTGAAGTTCGACGTCTCGCTCGTGACGCCGGAAGGGCCGGCGTTCGAGGGCGAAGCGGAGATGCTGGTCGTGCCAGGCGCTGCGGGCGACATCGGCGTGCTCGCGCGGCACGCGCCGCTGATCGCGACGCTGCGCGCTGGTTCCACGCGCGTGTACATCGAGCGTGACGGCGAGATGCGCGAGTTCGCCACGGGACCGGGCTTCTTCCAGGTGCAGCTCGACCGCGCGATCGCCCTCGTCGACGACGCCGTGCTTGCGAGCGAGGTCGACGACGCGCGTGCGCGCGAACAGCTCGAGACGGCGCAGGCCGAGCTCGAGCGGGTCGAGCGCGGCGAGTCCAGCGCCGACCGCTGGCAGCTCGAGCAGCGGATCAAGCATGCGGAGAATCAGCTGGCTGTTGCCGGCCGCGGCTAGCGCCGCGGCCCTGTTCGTTCTCCCGGCGCCTGCGGGTGCTCAGCAGCGTCGCGGCTGCACCGACCAGTTCGTCCCTGCGGTGATCGCCGGCAAGCACCGCTGCCTGCAGTGGCAGATGGCGTGCCGGTCGCGCTGGAACGCCGAGTACCACCGCTACCTCTTCGACTGCCACCAGGGCTACCTGGTGTGGTGGTGGCGCGGGCTGCTGCGGCGGCAGCTCCACGTCCCGACCATCGCAGCCGGCACGCCGTGTCCCGCGAGCGAGCCGACGGGCGGTTCTGACTCCTACGGCGGCACACATTTCGGGCCCGGTCCTGCGTACCCGACGCTCGGCGTGCGCGACGGACACGCGTCGTTGACCTACCTGCTCGGCTGGGGGTACGACGGCTGGGACGGCACGAAGGTTCTCTGGACCGTTCCCAAGTACCGCGGCCCGTACATCGTCCGCGGCCGCCAGCTCGACGGGCCGCGTGTGCTGCGCTTCGACCAGGGGCCGCAATGGAGCGGCAAGCTGCACTCCGAGCTGCGCCTGGTCGGGCCGTACGCAGACCTGAACCCCGCAGCCACGTTCCTACGGGGCCCAGGGTGCTACGCGTATCAGGTCGACGGTCGCGGGTTCAGCTACACGATCGTCTTCCAGGCGCTCAGCAGCTGAACGAGCCTGCGAGCTTCGCCGGGCTCCCGAACACCTTTCCCGAGAACGTCCCCGACTTCAGCCCCGGCTTGAGCGTCACCGTCCCGAGCACGGCGTAGGTCTTGCCGGCGTGGACGACCGCGACAGCGCTGTTCGAGTGCGCGCCCGCCTTCGCCTGCACGGTGATGCCGAAGTACTCCGGCTTCTTCTTGAGGTTGCCGAGCACGACGGTGCCGATGTTGATCGTGAAGCCTGCGCTGCTGCGCGAGCATTCGCCGTTCTTGTAGGCGACCCTCGCTGCGCCGATCTTCACGCTTGCCTTGGCCGGCCCGCAGAACGCCCTGGCCGGCACACCGCCGACCTTCGTGACGCCCGCGGTACAGGCCGCTGCCGACTGCGCTGATGTGGTTGCAAAGGCGGCAGCCGCGAGGGCCGCGACCGCCAACCCGATGAGTGTCCGTTTCATGGATCGAGGATGAACGGTCGCGCGACGCCGCACAGTACGGCTCACACCACATTTCGGGTTGTGGACACCGGCTGGCGCGTGTCCCCAATCCGCTCCTAATCTGACGGCATGGCGGTGACGGTGGCCGAGGTGCAAGAGCTCGCGCGGACCCTGCCGCGGGCGAGCGAGGCCTTCGTCCGCGGCCGCATCAAGTTCCGGGTCGGGCAGATCGTCTTCCTCTCCTTCTCCAAGGACGGCTCGACCATGGGCTTCGGCTTTCCGAAGGACTGGCGTGCCGCACTCGTCGAGTCCGAGCCCGAAAAGTTCTCGCTGCCGAGTGCGTCGGACATGCGCTACCACTGGGTTCACGTGCGGCTCGACGCCATCGACGCCGAGGAGATGCGCGACCTGGTCGAGAACGCCTGGGCGCTGTGCGCGCCGAAGTTCCTGGTGGAGGAATACCGCGCGGCCCAGGGCTACCGCTAGACTGAGAACCCCCGGAAAGCTTTGAAGGCAGCTTGGCGACCGGGTTATCAAACGCCTAAAGAGCCCGCGCGC
>JBKOVW010000248.1:0-3703 GCA_046724095.1 Actinomycetota bacterium
CTCGCCGCGTCGGGTGAGTTCCCGGATCCGGTCTTCGGCCCCCCGGTCGAGCTGCTCGTCACCGACAAGTCCTCGTATGACGACACAAAGGTGCACTGGCGCCGCGGTGAGGCGCGCGCGATCGCGCGGCGCATCCGCGAGCTGATCGAGAGCGGCGCGGCCGACCCTGGCGAGATCGTGTTGCTGTTCGCGGCGGGCACCGATGCGGAGTGGTACGAGGAGGAGCTGCGCGCGCTCGGCATCGCGACCTATCGCGGTACCGGCCGGGGCTACTTCGGCCAGCAGCAGGTCGTCGACCTGCTGTCGTACCTGCGTCTGCTGCGCAACCGCTACGACGACGAGGCGCTCGTCAGCGTGCTCGCGTCGCCGTTCGTCGGCGTCTCGAACGATGCACTCGTGCTGCTGCGCCGCGCGGCTCCGAAGCGGCCGCTCTTCGTCGCGCTCGAACGCGAGCTCCCGGAGACGCTGCCCGAGCGTGACGCCCAGCTGCTGCGCGCGTTCCGTCAGCGCTACGAGCGGCTGACCGCGGCGTCGTCGCGCCTGTCGCTCGAGCGGCTGTGCGAGCGGGTGCTCGCCGAGCACGACTACGACCTGGCCGTCCTGGCGCAGTGGGACGGGCGTCGCCGCTACGCCAACTTGCGCAAGCTCGCGCGGCTCGCGCGCTCGTACGAGGAGCTCCGCGGTCCCGACGTCGAGGGCTTCGTGCGTTTCGTGCGCGACCAGGAGGCCGTCGGCGCACGCGAGCTGGAGGCGGTCGCGGAGGAGGAGGGAGGCGACGCGGTTCGTCTGTTGACGATCCACGCGGCGAAGGGGCTCGAGTTCAAGGTGGTCGTGGTCGCCGACGCCGGGCGTGACAGGGCGCCGCCGGCGTCCGACGAGATCCTGGCGCTGTCCGACGGCCGCTTCGGTTTCCGCGTTGCCGATCCCGTCACGAGCGAGCGTCGCGGCGTCTATGCGTACGAGGAGGTCAAGGAGGCGCGCAAGCGGGAGGAGCGCGCCGAGCGGCTGCGCCTCTACTACGTCGCGATGACGCGGGCGATCGACCGTTTGATCGTCTCGGGCTCGATCGACCCGGCGCGCACTGCGGACGAGACGACGCCGATCGGCTGGGTGATCGGCCGCCTCGACGCGCGCGAGGAGATCGAGCATGCGCGGCGCGAGCCGATCGAGCTCGAGCGCGAGGGCGCGCGCGTCATCCTGCGGGTCGACCGCCACTCCGAGGAGGAGCCCGTCGCGGCGGAGGCCGCGTCCGAGGACGGGCAGCTCGCGCTCTTCGCCGAGGATGCGGTCGCCGCACTGCCGGCGCTCGTGCCGCCGTTGCCACCGCTTGCCGACGTTCCGGCTCCGCCGCTTCACCGGGTTCGGCGTCTCTCGTTCAGCGCGCTCGCGCTGTTCGAGCGCTGCTCGTATCGCTACTACGCGGAGCGTGTCGTCGGCATGCGTCCGACCGACGAGCGCAATGCGGCGGCGGGGACGACCGGGCTGGCGGCAACGGAGATCGGCGACGCCGTCCACCGGCTGCTCGAGCTCGTCAACCTCCAGGAGCCGCTGCCGCCCGATGATCTCGTCGCGCTCGTGCAGGGCTGGTACCCGCGTGTCAGCGACGAGGAGCTCGAGCGGATCGCGGGCTTCGTGCGCTCGTACTGCGATTCCGACCTCGCGCGTCGCGTCGCGACGCTCGCCGGCGCACGCCCCGAGCGACCATTCGCGTTCGAGCACGACGGCGTCCTTCTGCACGGCCGCCTCGACGTCTTGCAGCTCGACGGCGACCGCGCGCTCGTCGTCGACTACAAGACGAACACACTGGACGAAGGGACGCCGGAGGAGATCGTCGAGCACGATTACCGCCTGCAGCGCCTCGTGTACGCGCTCGCGTGCTTCCGGGCGGGCGCGCAGGAGATCGAGGTCGTCTACCACTTCCTCGAGCGGTCCGACGCGATCGTCTCGACGGTCTTCCAGCGCTCGGAGCTGCCGCAGCTCGAGGCGGAGCTGAGCGAGGCGATCGCACGGATCAACGCCGGCGACTTCCGGCCGACGCCGGACGAGTTCATCTGCGCCGGCTGCCCGGCGCTCGACGTGGTCTGCGCGGGACCGCGCCTGCGGTCGGCGCTTGCGTCCGAGACGTTTGTCGCCGCGTAGCTACCTGCACGAGGCACGGCGTCGCGTGGCGCCGAAGCGCGAGCGCATCCGGCCGATCATCGACCGGCTCGCGGCAGCGCACCCGGACGCCACGATCGCGCTGAAGTCGCAGTCCGACCTCGAGTTGCTGGTCGCGGTGATGCTCTCGGCGCAGACGACCGACGTGAACGTCAACCGCGTTACCGAGAAGCTCTTCGCCAAGTACCGGCGGCCGGAGGACTACCTCGCGGTTCCGCCGGAGGAGCTGGAGCGCGACATCTTCGCCACCGGCTTCTACCGCCAGAAGGCGAAATCGCTGCGCGGCACGATGCAGATGCTGCTCCAGGAGTTCGACGGGCAGGTGCCGCGCGAGCTCGACCAGCTCGTGCGGTTGCCGGGCGTCGCGCGGAAGACCGCGAACGTCGTCGCGGCGGAGCTCGGCTCGCCACAGGGGATCGTGGTCGACACGCACGTGCGGCGTCTGTCGCAGCGACTGCGGCTGACGCGGCAGGATGACCCCGTGAAGATCGAGCGCGATCTGATCCGGCTCGTTCCACGCGAGGACTGGGGTCGCTTCCCACACCTGCTGATCTGGCACGGGCGGCGCGTCTGCATCGCCCGTATGCCTCGCTGCGAGGACTGCGTGCTCACCGATCTCTGTCCCTCGTCCCGTGTCTGAGCTCCAGCACCCGAACGCGCGCTCGTTCGAGCTCGTCGCCGACGTCTACGAGCGTGCTCGACCGGAGTATCCGGCCGAGGCCGTTGCCTGGATCGTCCGCGAGCTGGACCTGCGCGAGGGCCGGACGGTGCTCGACCTCGGCGCAGGAACGGGCAAGCTGACCCGCGCGCTGGTGCAGACCGGCGCCCGGGTGACCGCGGTCGAGCCGGGCGAGGCGATGCTCGGCGAGCTGCGCCGGGTGCTGCCGGACGTCGAGGCGCTCCTCGGTGGCGCCGAGGAGATCCCGCTCGGCGACCACAGCGTCGACGCGGTCACGGTCGGCCAGGCGTTCCACTGGTTCCGCCAGGACGAGGCGGTGCCGGAGCTGCACCGCGTCCTGCGGCCCGGCGGCGCCGTGGCGCTCGTGTGGAACTCCCGCGATCAGACCCGCCCGCTGCAGCGCAGGATCAGCGAGCTGATCAAGTCGCTCGTTCCCGCGGGGCGGCCGCCCGTCGGCCATTCGGCGAACGCGCTCGAGCAGAGTGACCTGTTCGGCCCTGTCGAGAGGCACACGTTCCCGTTCGTCCAGCGTCTCGACGCCGACGGGGTCGCCGACCGCATCGCCTCGGTCAGCTTCGTCGCCGCTGCACCGCCCGACGTGCGCGCCGAGCTCGACCGCGAGCTCCGCGAGGCGGTCGCCGCAGAAGGCGGCGTTGTCGACTTCGCCTACGTGACCGAGGTGTACACCAGTCGCGCGCAGGCGTAGGATCGTTGGGCCGCCAACCGAGGAGGGTCTGATGAGGAAGGGGTTGCTCCTCTGTGCCGTCGCGCTGGCGCTGGTGTTCGTGCCGGTCGCGGCCGCAGACGTCGCGCACGTGGGCTATCCGAGCTCGATCGCGTCGGCAGGCGATTCGATCACGCGTGCGT
>JBKOVW010000124.1:0-3746 GCA_046724095.1 Actinomycetota bacterium
CGGTAGGAGGCACCGCCGCCGCGGGCGGTGGCCGTCGCGTTCGCGCGGCAAGGACGACCAACGCGGCGCTTCCCCCGACGACGAGCAGGCCGCCAAGAAGCGACCCGATCGCGACCCAGAGCAGGAAAGAGAGCTTCGCGCCGAGGTCGATGTCGGCAGCGATGCCACGCGAGGCGTCGGCGTTCATGACGACGATCGACCAGTCGCCCTCACGCACCTTCCACGTCACCGTCTGAGTTCCCACCCCCGAGGCGGAGGCCACCCAGAAGTGCTGCTCCGTCGGAGGCCCCTGCGGCGCGTCTCCGGCAACCGCAAGGTATTTGACTCGGAACGGATCGAAGTCGACGTCCTCGACACTCGCGTGGGCGACGCTTCCCAAGTACTTCGCTACGGCCGCTTCCGGCCCGATGCCGATAAAGAGGGTCTTCGCACCGGAGCTGTCGCCGCGGATCCGGACGTGGCCGAACCAGCTGTCGTTCAACAGCCAGCCAGGTCCGTCGGTACCGACGTCGAGCCGCGTGCGCGTCAGCGCGTAGGTCGGCGTTGCAAACCGCTCAGTGGGCGTCGTCAGGTAGCCGTCCTCGCGCTGCGTGCGGTCGGCCCAGAGCAGGAAGCCTCCTCCTGCCAGCAGGGCGAGCCCGAACAGGACCCCGATGCTGCCGAGGACTATGAGGATGACGCGGCCTGCACTCACCGGAACCGACCTCGATAGACGACGGCGACGAGACCGAGGTTGACCCATCGCACGCGAGAGGTCAAGGCACAACGAGCTGGCGCTGCCTACCTCGCGGACCCCGGGTTATGAGCCGCGGCTCAGAACACTCCGGCGTAGGCGTTCAGCGCAGGTTGACCGCCCAGGTGCGCATAGAGAACTCGCGAGCCCGGCGCGATCCGCTCCGACCGGACGAGGTCGATCAGCGCCGCCATCGACTTGCCTTCGTACACCGGATCGGTCAGCACCCCTTCGAGGCGGGCGCAGAGACGAATGGCGTCGATCGTCTTCTCGTCGGGGATGCCGTAGGTGCCTGCGTTCCACCCATCGAGCAGGACGATCTCCGAGTCCTCGAGGTCGCGTCCGAGCTCGATGGCTTCGGCCGTGGCCCGCGCGATCCGTGCGATCTGAGCCCACGTCTGCGCGACGGTTGCAGAGCCGTCGATCCCGACCACGGCACGATCAGTCTCTTGTGCGGCGAATCCGGCGATCATCCCGGCCTGTGTCGACCCGGTGACAGAGCAGACGACGACGGTGTCGAAGAAGACTCCGAGCTCGCGCTCCTGCGCGGCGACCTCGTCGGCCCAGCGCGCAAACCCGAGTCCACCGAGCGGGTGGTCGGAGGCGCCGGCCGGAATCGCGTATGGCTTACCGCCGCTTTCCTCGACCGACGCAAGCGCGTCCTCCCAGCTCCTGCGGATCCCGATGTCGAAGCCGGACGGGTCAAGCCGCACGTCCGCACCCATGATCCGCGAGAGGAGGATGTTGCCGACCTTGTCGTAGACGACGTCCGGCCATTCCACCCAGCGCTCCTGCACAAGGACGCAGCGAAGGCCGAGTCGCGCTGCCACGGCCGCGACCTGGCGTGTGTGATTCGACTGCACGCCGCCGATCGAGACGAGCGTGTCGCACCCCTGCGCGAGGGCATCTGCGGCCAGGTACTCGAGCTTGCGCACCTTGTTGCCGCCATACGCCAGGCCCGAGTTGCAGTCTTCGCGCTTCGCCCAGATGTCGACCGCGCCGCCGAGGTGCTCGCTCAACCGCTCGAGTCGATGGACTGGTGACGGCCCGAAGAGCAGCGGGACGCGGCCGAAGCGCTCGACGCCCGCGGAGGCCCTCTCCCCGGCGCGGATTTCGATGGACTCCGTTTGCTGCGTCATCGTGATGAGTCCTCCTGTTCGAACGTCTGAGCGACGCAGTTTCAGGCACGCCTACTGGCGATGCAGCGCAGACGCCATGACATGGTCGCCTTACCAAGGACAAAGGCCCTGTTTCCAGGGCCTTTCCGAGTAGCGGGGGCAGGATTTGAACCTGCGACCTCCGGGTTATGAGCCGTCTCGATCGCATACACACGTTCCGCCGTCAGCCGCTAGGACGGCAGGCGAATGTGATCTTCCGTTGCCTCAGCGAGGCCTCCGCCTGCGCATCTTGGCCACTCTCCCCACAGAATGTCCTCCAGCGTTTCGCCCTATCGAGGCGATGTGCCGAAAACTGACCAGGTGGATAATTCGGTACCTCGCTGTCAAGCCTAGGCGCCGGGGAGGTTCCAAGCAGCACGTAGCAGTGAGAGGTTCGTCGGGGTGGGCACGTTCGGACGGGAGGAAGACATGAGCGTCAAGGAAGCCGAAGGCGTCGAGCACGAGGTCACCGCGCCCGCGCCGAAGGTCGAGCATTTCACGCCCGATGAGCGCACGGCCCGGGGGAAGGCCGCGCGTGGCGAGGTTCCGCGGCGGGTGCACGCAGAGTGGGAGCCGTCGCCCCACCGGCCTGACCCTGTCGGGCTGCTCGAGGAGCAGGCGCAGACACGGGTGACCGAGCTGGTGCCGATCCGTTACGGACGTATGCTCGTCTCCCCGTTCACGTTCTACCGGGGGGCTGCGGCGCTGATGGCCTCCGATCTCGCCAACAGCCCCCGCACCGGTTTGCATACGCAACTCTGTGGCGATGCCCATCTCTCGAACTTCGGTGCATTCGCTGCGCCGGACCGGCGGACGGTCTTCGGCGTCAACGACCTCGACGAGACGCTGCCCGGGCCATTCGAGTGGGACGTGAAGCGCCTCGTCGCGAGCTTCGCGGTCGCCGGTCGCGACCGCGGCTTCTCGCCCAAGGAGCGGGCCGCATGCAACCTCACATTGGCCAAGTCTTACCGGGAGTCGATGCGTGAAGCCTCGACCATGCGCAACCTGGATCTCTGGTACTCGCGCATCGATGTCGACGAGCTCGTCAACCAGTTTGCGCAGACGAAGCCGACCGCCGCGCAACGGAAGCGCGCCGAGAAGAACCTCGAGCACGCGCGCACGAAGGACAGCCTCAAGGCGTTCGGGAAGCTCACAACGATCGTTGATGGACAGCGCCGGATCGTCGCCGATCCGCCCCTGATCGTCCCAGTGGACGAGCTGGCTGGCCCGGACACCGATTCCGTCGAGGACTACCTTGCGAACCTGATCCGCTCCTACCGGCGTACGCTCTCAGGCGATCGCCGGCGACTGGTCGAGCGGTTCCGCTACATCGATGCGGCGCGCAAGGTGGTAGGGGTCGGCAGCGTCGGCACTCGCGCGTGGATCGTCCTCCTCGTCGGCCGCGATAACGACGACCCGTTGTTCCTCCAGGCGAAGGAGGCCGAGGCGTCGGTGCTCGAGCCCTATTTGGGCAAGAGCAGCTACGTCAACCACGGCCAGCGCGTGGTCGAGGGTCAGCGGCTGATGCAGCCTGCGAGCGACATCATGCTCGGCTGGATCCGAACGCCGGGTCTCGACGGGGTAACACGCGACTTCTACGTCCGTCAGCTGTGGGACTCCAAGGGCTCGGCATTGGTAGACGCGATGGAGCCGAACGTACTGAAGTTCTACGCGAGGCTTTGCGGCTCGGCGCTCGCGAACGCGCACGCGCGCTCCGGTGACGCGATCGCGATCGCGAGCTACCTCGGCACGAGCGATGCCTTCGACAAGGCGATGGCCACATTCGCCGAGACCTACGCCGACCAGAACGAGCGCGACTACGACGCGCTCAAGCAGGCGGTCGAGTCAGGCCGGGT
>JBKOVW010000281.1:0-3836 GCA_046724095.1 Actinomycetota bacterium
GGCGTCGGTCGCCGTGCACGTGACGTGCGTCGTGCCCACGGGAAAGAGATCTCCCGAATGTTTCGTGCAGCTGACGGCGACGGCTCCGTCGACGTTGTCCGTCGCCGACGGATTCGACGGGAAGGAGACGATCGCACCGGCCGGGCTCTCGGTGTCCTCGGTGATGCCGGACGGAACGCCGCTGAGGACTGGAGCGGTCGTGTCGACGAGCGTCAGGTTGACGTTGAACGTCGTCTGGCTGCTGTTCCCGCGACCGTCGTTCGCGGCGCACGTGACCGCGGTCGTGCCGGCGGGGAAGGACGACCCCGAGGCCGGCTGGCACGTGACGTTGACGGGTTGCCCGAGGTCCGTCGCGGTCGGCGGGTCGTAATTGACGACTTTCCCGGAGGGCGACTCCGTCGTGTCGTTCACGGGCCCGTGCGCGGAGATCGCAGGTGCCGTTGTGTCCTGGACCGTCACGGTGAACGACTTCTGCGTGCTGTTTCCGGCTCCATCCCGGGCGGTGCACGTGACCGTCGTCGTCCCGAAGTCGAAGTGGCCCGGATCGTGGTCGCAGCCGAGGCTCGTCACGCCGACGGCGTCTGTCGCCGAGACCGAGTACGACACGTCCGCCCCGGTCGAGCTGGTCGCCTCGACCGTCATGTTGCCGGGAACGGCGAGGTCTGGCGCAATCGTGTCCTCGACAGTGACGTTGAACGACTGCGGATCGGCGTCGACCGCCGTGCAGTGCACCTGGGTCGTGCCGACGGGGAACGGCGAGGCCGCGTCGCAGCTGACGTCCTCATCCGCAGGGGTGACGGAGACTGAGTACGCAACGTCGGTCAGGGCTCCGGTTGCCTGGATCGGCCCGATGTCGCCCGGCACGGTGATCGTGTGCCCGGCGGTGCCGTCGAGGCGCATCGCCGAAGCCGGCGCGGCGAGGACGAGCGCGGCGGCGACCGCGACGGTGAACCGCGTCATCCGTTTCCCGTGAGCGCGAAGAGCAGGGCCGACAACAGCAGCACGGCGACGCCGAGCAGCACGAGATGGGTCTGGTGATCCATCAGCACCCGTCCCGGCGCTGTGAACCGGGCGGCCGTGGACGGCACCGTCACGACGAGCAGGAACAGCATCGCTGCGAGTGCGATGCCCAAGATCACGAGCGGGCTGCGAACGACGTCGCTTCCGGTCGCGGCGACCGCCGCCGTCGGCACTCCGGCGACGTGCACGACGGTTGCGCCCTTCACCTGGCCCTGGATCTTCGCCACGACGGCGTGCGGCGTCGGGCGCTCGTGCCGCCGTTTGTGCGTGCGTGCCTGGTGCACGGGTTTCCTCGACACGTGGTGAGCCACTCGCACGTGGTGAACCACTCGCACGTGGTGAACCACTCGCCGCGGCGTGTACGTCGGCCGCGTTGCAGGCGCAGGACGCGGAGCAGGCGCCGGCGCCGACTGTTGGACAGGCGCGTGGTAGACGTGTGCGGGCTTCGGCGCGGGCTTCGGCGGCGGCGCCGGCTTTGGCGGCGGCAACGGCGGAGCCGGGTCAGGACTCGGTGTGGTGGTGTCCGGGGGAGGGGCAGGGTCGGCGGCTTTGGCCACGCTGACGTATCCCGTCGCAAGAAGCGCGGCGATGGCGGCGCTTGCGAGCGCCTTCTTTCGGTTAACCCCTCTCAGCTGCTTGCCCTCCCTCTAGGCCCAGCCTCGCCTTGAGTGTAGGGAGGTATCCCGCCACTTTCTAGGGCCTGTGAGCCGCGAGCACGATCGCCGCTGCCAGGAGGAAGGCGCCGTCCGCGACGGTCACGCTCGTCCGGCGGTAAGCGAGGAAAATGGCGCCTCTTCGCCAGCGCACGAGCTCGGTCGGCGTCGCCCCGACCGCGAAGCAGGCAATCGCCATGCAGAGCGCGGTCAGCAGCAAGATCGAGTCGTAGGCCGGCTGCGTCGCGGTCGCGGCGGCCGCGAGCACGGCCGCTGTCGGCTCGGTCTGGAGGACGGTCTCGCGATGAGCCGGCTGTCGGCGAGGGTGGGCGAAAATGATCACACGGTGGGTGACGTGGTGCTCCACGACGGCTTGCGCCGGCGCCGCGGCCGTCACGGGCGGCGCAGGCGCCGGCGACAGCTGCGTCGCCGGCTTCGCCGGAGCGGGCTGGTAGACCTCCCAGCCGGACGAACCGTCGTCCGCGGGGACCGTTGTCCATGTCGGCGGCGCCGCCACGGCGAGCGGTTTCGGATTTTCGGCCGACTCTCCTTCGGCGGCCTAGACTGGCGCGAATGGCACGCGACAGCGAGAAGTTGATCGTCGACAACCGGCGGGCGCGACACGACTACCACCTGCTCGAGCGGATGGAGGCAGGGCTCGTGCTCACGGGCACCGAGGTGAAGTCGCTACGGGACGGCCGCGCCTCGCTGCAGCAGGCCTACGCCGACGTGCGCGAGGGCGAGGTTTGGCTCGTGGGCGCGCATATCTCGGTCTACGACCAGGGCAACCTCGCCAACCACGACCCGGACCGCGACCGCAAGCTCCTCCTGCACAAGAAAGAGGTCGCCTCGCTCCAGGGCAAGGTCGCGCAGCGCGGTCTGACGCTCGTGCCGACGAGGCTCTACTTCAAGAATGGACGCGCCAAGGTCGAGCTCGCGCTCGCGCGAGGGAAGGAGTTGCGAGACAAGCGCCGTGACATCGCGAAGCGCGAGGCCGACCGTGACATGCAGCGGGCGCTGAAGTCCCGCAGCTGACCTCCGCAAGACGTCGCCGGCGGTTTCTCCCGGAGCGGCTAAAATGTGGGTCGACATACGGGGGCGACCTGGTTTCGACGTGGTCGGTTCTCCGGCAGAGCTGCAAGCCGAGGTCGCCGGTTGGCCTCGTAAATCCACCGGCAAACATGTAAGTGCGAAGAACAATCTCGCACTCGCTGCCTAAGTAATTAGGTAGCGACGTCGCTCCGAGTTGGGCCCGTGGCTCGGGTAGCGGCGCCAACGAACGGGCTCGGCGCGGAGGGAGAGCCAATCGCCCAAAGCGCGACAGCAAAGGATGGCTGGCCCGCCGGTAGGGCGTCCGCCTCCGGCCGTCGGGCGAGATTCAACGGCGGACTACGCTTGTAGAGGTTCTGACCGGTGCGTCCGCGGACGCGGGTTCGATTCCCGCCGCCTCCACTTTCCCCGCGTGCGCGTTCCCCGAGCAGCTCCCGCCGCCACGGCGGCCGTTGCTTACGCTCCCGCGCGTGCTCTCGCGAACCTTCTCTATCGCCAACTCGTCGTGACTCGCCTTAACTTCCGGGAGATTCGCGACCGCTTCAACCACATCGACGCGACATTCGAGTCAAGTGTCATCTCCATGCCGGGTGACTCGCACTACGCCGTGCGTTTCTATCCTTGGTGGGAACATCCGTCGTTTGGGGAGCTCGCGGCCTCGGGTGGTTGGCGAGCGCAATGGCCGAGCGAGGCCGAAAAGGTGGTAACGGTCTATCCGGTTGACCTAATCGCTGCCTGCGTTCGCCGGACCGAGGAGGTGGTCGACTGGAAATTCGTCGATTCGGCCCACCCGTTTCTCTGGCCGTTCGAGCCGTACGAGGACGTTCAATGTAAGGCCGCTCTCCCGTCGGGAGCGTTGATTCAATTACCCGCGCTGATCGACGCCGCGCTGCCATACGAGGCCGGGTCGGCGGTTTTGGCCGGGCTGCTGAATCCCGTACTTTGGCGGGATCGGCGCATTGCCGAGTCCGGGAGAGGCGGCTTCAGACTCGGACGCTTTCCCGCGAGCGTGGTCGCAGCTGTTCGCTCGGTTCTGGATGAATTCGGTATCGGATATCTCCAGCAGGAGGCGCTCACCGCGCCCGAACCGCTGCCGGTCATGCTCGTTATCGA
>JBKOVW010000083.1:0-1685 GCA_046724095.1 Actinomycetota bacterium
CAGGTGGCCGAGGAGCTGGGTCTCGCACCCGGACGGCTGCGCGACCTGGCGATCGGCGGGCTGCTGCACGACGTCGGCAAGCTCTCGATCCCGGAGCGCATCCTCAAGAAGCCGGGCGCGCTCGACGACGACGAGTTCGCCGTCATCAAGTTGCACCCCGGCCGGGGCGTCAAGCTGCTGAGGGGAGCTCGGCGGTTTCGGCCAGGCGATCCACGAGCTCGTGCCCAGCCATCACGAGCGACTCGACGGCAAGGGCTATCCGCGCGGCCTCTCCGGAGGGGACCTCTCGCTCGACACGCGGATCCTCACCGTCTGCGACGTCTACGACGCGCTCGTGTCGCCGCGCGTCTACCGTGACGCGTGGTCGCACGACGACGCGGTTGCGCTGCTGCACAAGGACACCGGCACGGCCTTCGACGCACGCTGCGTCGCCGCGCTCGAGCGCGTGCTGGCGCGTGAAGAGAGCCGCGTCGTGCGAATGCCTAGCGCAATGCGTTCAGTGCGTCCGTCAGCCGCTGCCGCGTCGTGAGGACGCCTTCGAACAGATCGCCGTGCTTGCGGATGCGCTCGCGCACGACGGGCATCGTGAACGAGAGCGGATCGAGGTCCTCTTTCACTTCGCTCCAGCGCAGCGGCGTCGAGACCGGCGCGCCGGGCCGCGGCCGCACCGAGTAGACCGACGCGATCGTTTTCCCCTCCCCGTTCTGATTCGAGTCGATCAGGACGCCTCGCCGCTTCGACTTCGTCCACTCGGTCGTCGCCAGCCCACGGTTCGTCCGTGCGATTGCTCCGGCGACGATCTCGGCGAACTGGCGCGTGTCGTCGTAGGTGTAGCGCCGCTCCACGGGAACGAGGACGTGCATCCCCTCCGCGCTCGAGGTCTTCGGGAAACCGACGAGACCGAACGCGTCGAGCGCCTGCTTGACGAGCAGCGCGACCTGCACGGTCTCGCGGAAACCGACATCCGGTGACGGATCGAGGTCGAAGAGGACGAAGTCCGGCCGATCGGCCTTGTCGATCCGCGAGTACCAGGCGTTCATGTCGACGCAGCCCATGTTCACCATCCACAGCAGGGCGAGCTCGTCGTTGACGAGCGGGAAGTTGACCCACTTCCTCCGGCGCGGCGACTCGCGCGTCGATACGAGCGCGCGATAGGTCGGAATCCACTCGGGCATGTGGCTCGGCGCGTCCTTCTGGAAGAAGCGCCCAGCCTCGATCCCGTCCGGCCAGCGCACCATCGTGAACGGCCGGTCACGCAGATGCGGGAGCAGCACGGGCGCGACCGCCCGGTAGTACTCGAGCAGATCGCCCTTGGTGATGCCCTCGACCGGGAAGAAGACTTTGTCCAGGTTGGACAGCTTCAGCTCGCGCGATCCCTTGACGATCCGATCGCCGATCGCAACCTCGCGGCGTACCTCCGTCGCTGCCTTGTCCTCGCGCAGCCCCTGGTAGGACGGCGCACGCAAGCGGCCGTCGTGCGTCCACTCCGCGAACTCGACCTCGCACACGAGCTCGGGCTCGACCCAGATGACGTCGCTCTTGCGCACCTTCGGCATCTTCGGCACCTCGCGGAACGGCGATGTGTCACGCCTGAGCGGACGGAGCTTGTCCAGGAGCTTGTCGATCTCCTTGCTGTTGAAGCCGGTGCCGACGTTCCCGGCGTAGACGAGCTCGTTGCCCTGGTA
>JBKOVW010000073.1:0-10558 GCA_046724095.1 Actinomycetota bacterium
GAACATGATCGTCGACGTCGGCGGTGGCACAACCGAAGTCGCAGTCATCTCGCTCGGCGGCATCGTCGTCTCTCAGTCCCTGCGTGTCGGCGGCGACGAGATGGACGAGGCGATCATCAACCACATCAAGCGCGAGTACAAGCTGCTGATCGGGCAGCAGACGGCGGAGGAGATCAAGCTCGAGATCGGCTCGGCGTGGGACATGCGCGAGGAGCTGCAGGCGGAGGTTCGCGGCCGCGACATGCTCACCGGGCTGCCGAAGACGGTCGTGCTCTCCTCGGAAGAGGTCCGGCGGGCGCTCGAGGAGCCGGTCCAGCAGATCGTCGAGGCGATCAAGTCCACGCTGGACAAGACCCCTCCGGAGCTGGCCGCGGACATCATGGACCGGGGCATCGTCCTCGCCGGCGGCGGCGCGCTGCTGACGAACTTCGACGAGCGGCTCCGCCACGAGACCCAGATGCCGGTCCACCTGGCCGAGAGCCCGCTCACCTGCGTGGCCGTCGGCTCGGGCCGCAGCCTGGAGGAGTTCGAGGCAATCCACCGCAGCTCCAAGGCGCGGCGAAACAACCACCGCAGGTAACGCGAGAAGGACAATGCCGCCAAAGCCGGAGCCTAAGCCAGGCGAAGCCGGCTTAGGCGGAGGCGAACTGATGCGAGGCGCGCACGCGCAGCCTGCTCGCGCCGCACGGAAGGGAACAGCCGCCAACCGACAAGGAGCGCGCGGGCCGAGCCCGCGCGCGTTCCCCGCGAAGCGGCGTACCAGCCCTGGGGTCTGACCCCACGGGGGTCAGACCCCTGAGCTAACGTAGGGCCTTCCCGTGGCTCGCAACCGCAGTGTCAGTGCGGTCCTGGGGTCGTCAGTACCGCGACCGAGGCCTCAGCCGTTCCCCTCCCGCAGCCGTTCCGCTCTCCGGCGGCGGATCGTCGTGGCAGGGCTCGTCGTGCTGGCGCTGTTCCTGATCACGATCTCGTTCCGCGAGCCGACCTCGGGCCCGCTGCACGGCGTGCAATCCGCCGGCGCGACCGTCCTGCGCCCCTTCGAGGTCGCGGCCGAGCGCGTCGCGCGGCCGTTCCGGGACGTCTACGGCTACTTCGCCGGCCTCGTCCACGTGAAGCAGGAGAACGAGAAGCTCAAGGCGCAGGTGAACGAGCTGCGGCAGCAGGCGCTGCTCGGTGAGTCGGCGCGCGCGCAGAACGAGGAGTTCCGCAAGCAGCTGAAGTTCGTCGACAGCCCGCTCTTCCCGAGCGACTACAGCGCCGTGAACACCCGCATCATCGGGTGGCGCAACGAGTTCGACGAGCGGGTCGTCATCGCGGCCGGGCGCAATGCGGGCATCCACCAGGAGACGCCGGTAGTCACGAACGACGGCCTGGTGGGCAGCGTCACGCAGGTGTCGCCGAGCGCCGCGCTGGTCACGCTGCTGACCGACGAGAGCAGCGCGGTGCAGGCGCGCGACCAGGACACCGGCGCGTTCGGCGTCGTGCGGCACGGCGAAGGCGCCGGCTCGCTGATCGTCGACCGCGTGACGAAGGACAAGCTCGTGAAGGAGGGTGACGTGATCGTCACCGCCGGCACGCGTTCGAAGCAATACCCGTCGCTCTTCCCTGCGAACATTCCGATCGGCTTCGTGATCAGCGTCGGCCAGAGCGACACGGCGCCCTTCAAGCAGATCCAGATCCAGTCCTTCGTCGATTTCTCCTCGATCGACGCGGTGACCGCGCTGATCACGAAGAAACAGAACCCGCAGGCGCCCTGATGGCGGCGGACATCGGCAAAGCGGCAACGCTGCTGTTCGTCGCGGTCGTATTGCAGCTGTCGATCATGGCGCAGGTCACCATCCTCGGCGGCCACCCGAACCTGCTACTCGTCACGCTCGTGTGCGTGGCGCTGCTGCGCGGCGCGATGTTCGGCGCGGTCGCGGGGTTCAGCGCCGGCTTGCTCGCCGACACCGGGGTGTTCGGGACGCTCGGGTTCACCGCGCTCCTGCTGACGCTCGCCGGCTACTGGACCGGCCGCTACGGCGAGACGACCGGCCGCGACCGTGCGCATGCGCCGCTGCTGTCGGTCGCGGTGATCACGCTGCTGTACCAGGTCGCCGCGCTCGTGCTGCGCTACATGCTCGGCCAGAACGCTCCGGGCGGCGCGATCTTCGAGGGCCTCGTCCCGACCATGCTCCTGAATCTGATCCTGACGTTCCCGGTCTATGCCCTCACGCGACGGCTGCTGCGGCCGCGCGAGTGGGCGCCGCGCGAGGTCCGGCTCCTTGGCTAAGCGCGTGCTGTCGCGGCGCTTCCTGCCGCCGGACCCGAACGTCGAGGAGCCGTACCGCCTCACACCGCGGCTGGCGCTGCGCGTCGGCTTGCTCGGGATGGTTGCGATCGCCGTCTTCGCGGCGCTCTTCCTGCGGTTGTGGTCGCTGCAGATCCTGAACGGCGAGCAGCTCCTGCGTGCGGCGCAGAACAACCAGCGGCGCGAGGTCCGCGTGCCGGCGCCGCGCGGCGCGATCCTCGATCGCAACGGGCTGCCGCTCGTCACCAACGTGCCGGGGACGATCGTCCAGATCGACCAGGCGAGCCTGCCGAAACGGAAGAGCATCCGGCTGCGGGAGATCCGCCGGCTCGCGCGTGTGCTGAAGATGCCGGCGCGCGAGATCGGCGTGAACCTGATCCATCACCGCAACGACCTGTTGACGCCGGTCACGATCAAATCCGACGTCACGGATTCGCAGGCCGGCTACCTGACCGAGCGCGCCGACGACTTCCCCGGCGTGAGCGTCCCGGTCGTCTCCCTGCGCTATTACCCGCACCGGGAGCTTGCCGCGCACGTGCTCGGCTACACCGGCGAGATCTCGCAGCAGCAGCTCGGGTCGCTCGCGAAAGAGGGCTACCGCTCCGGCGACGTCATCGGCCAGACAGGTATCGAGGCGCACTACGACAAGTACCTGCGCGGGGCGCCCGGCCTGGCGATCAAGCGCGTCGACTCGCTCGGCCGGCAGCAGGGATCGACGACGCCGCTCGTCCCCGCGCATCCTGGGGACGCAGTTCGCCTGACGCTCGACGTGAAGCTGCAGATGGCGGCGGAAGAGGCACTGCGCTACGGCATCGAGCGCGCCCGCAACTCCGCCTGCCAGGGGTGCTGGTACGCGAACGGCGGAGCGATCGTCGCGCTCGATCCCCGCGACGGCTCGGTTCGCGCGTTGGCGTCGTATCCCACGTACCGGCCGTCGCTCTACGTCGGACGGGTGCGGCAGACCGCGCTCGACGCGGCCGGACTGAGTGGGCACTCCGCGAGGTCGATGAACTATCCGGCGCTCGACCGTGCGATCGACGCGGCGTATCCGCCGGGCTCGACGTTCAAGCCCGTCACTGCGCTCGCCGCGATGCAGGAGCACATCCTGCAGCCGTACGAGCCGCTCGCCTGCACGGGCCAGTACACGAACCACGGCCAGGTGTTCAAGAACTGGGATCCGTTCGTCAACGAGGCGATGACGCTGACGACGGCGCTCGCGCAGTCGTGCGACACCTACTTCTACCAAGTCGGCTATCGCTTCTACGGCATGCCCTCCGAGCGCGGCCCGCGGCTGCAGGCGTGGGCGAGCCGCTTCGGCTTCGGTCAGAGAACCGGCATCGACCTCGGCTCCGAGGTCAGCGGTCTGCTCCCGACGCCCGACTGGCGCCGCAAGACGTTCACGAAGAAGACCGACGCCGGGCACTGGCAGATCGACAGCCTCTGGAAGCCCGGCGACTCCATCCAGCTGGCCATCGGCCAGAAGGACCTGCTCGTCACGCCGGTGCAGATGGCGCGCTTCTACGCGATGATCGCGAACGGTGGGAAGCTCGTCACGCCGCACCTGTTGCTCGACGTCGAGCAGGCGTCGGCGAACCGCCAGGCCGGACGCGTGATCCCGACGCCGCCGCCGCCGGCGCCCGAGCCCACGAACGTCGACGCGCAGGCGCTCTCGGTCGTGCGCGAGGGGCTCTTCGAAGCCACGCATTCCTCGCTCGGCACGTCGTACGCGACGTTCGGCGGCTTCCCGATCCCGATCTCCGGAAAGACGGGCACGGCCGAGAAGTCGATCGACCCGGGCGACGGTTACATGCACACGTTCAACCAGTCGTGGTGGTGCGGGTACGGCCCGTCGGACTCGCCCGACCTGGTCGTCTGCGCCCTGATCGAGAACGGCGGTCACGGCGGCGACGCGGCCGCGCCGGCGGCGCTGAAGGTGTTCGAGGAGTTCTTCCACAAGCAGGCGGCCCAGCAGGGGCCGATCCACTCCGACTGATGGTCGACTACGCCTCCAGAGCAGCCAGTCGCGCGCGGCGCCGTGAGACCACGGACGTCGCGTCGTTCGTCCGCCGGCTCGACTGGGTGCTGATCGGCGCCGTGGCCGCACTCGTCGCGTATGGGCTGTGGTCGATCGGCGACATCACGCGCCACGACGTGACCGCGGATCCGCACTACTACCTCACGCGGCAAGCCGTCTACGCGTCGATCGGCCTGCTGTGCCTGGTCGCAGCGGTGCTCATCGATCCGGACGTCTATCGGACGCGCTGGCGCTTCATCTTCGGCGGCACCTGCTTCCTGATCGCGATCGTCCTGCTGGCGGGGCCGGTTCGCGGCTCGAGGCGCTGGCTCGATCTCGGCTTCTTCCGCTTCCAGCCGTCGGAGTTCGGCAAGGTCCTGTTCGTGCTCGCGCTCGCGGGCTTCCTCGCAGAGCGAAGCCGGCGTCTGAATGACCCGCGCACGACGCTCAGCGCCGTCGGGCTCGCGCTCGTGCCGATCTTCCTCGTCTTCCTGCAGCCCGACTTCGGCAGTGCGCTCGTGTACTGCGCCGCCACCGGCGCGGTGCTGCTCGTCGCGGGGACGCCGTGGTCGCAGCTCGCCGCCCTCGCGGCCGGCGCGGTCGCGCTCGCGGTGCTCGTGCTCGGCCTGCTGCCGGCGGCGGGGCTTCCGGTGCTGAAGGACTACCAGCAGCAGCGCCTGACGGGGTTCCTCAATCCCGCCAGCGATCCGGGCGGGACGACGTACAACATCACGCAGTCGAAGAACGCGATCGGGGCGGGGCAGTTCCACGGCCGCGGGCCGAACAACGCCACGCAGACGACGCTCAACTTCCTCCCCGAGCATCACACCGACTTCGTCTTCGCGTCGCTTGCGGAGGAGCGCGGCTTCGTCGGCGCCGGCCTCCTGCTGATGCTCTACCTGCTCGTCGTGTGGCGCGGGCTGCGCATCGTCACGCTCGCGCGCGACCCGTTCTCGGCGATCGTCGCGGGCGGGCTCGTCGTCGCGCTCCTGTTCCAGGTCTTCGTGAACGTCGGCATGACGATGGGCATTGCCCCGATCACAGGCATCCCGCTGCCGTTCGTGAGCGTGGGCGGCTCGTCGATGATCGCGAACCTCATCGCGGTCGGGTTACTCCTCTCGATCCACGTGCGCTCCAAAGGCGCCCGGCGTTAGACGCCAAAACCTGCTCCGCGCTCGTAGGCCGGAAGTTAGTGCAGCCGAAGGCGCACTAACTGGAGGCCGAGCTAACGCGTGCGGGGATGCGCAGCACCCCCGCACGCGGACCACGGCAGAGGCCCGGCAGAGACCCAGTAGGAGTGTGCGGGCTTTGCCCGCGCGTGTGCGGGCTTTGCCCGCGCACATTTAGCGGCGAAGGCGCAGTACCCAAATCCGAACGGAAAGCGCAGCTTTCCGTTCGAGCGCTAGGCCGCGTCAGCGGCCGGAGCGAGCTTCGCGCGGCGCGTCTTGATCGCGCGCAGCCGCTGCGTGAGGCGTGCCCATGCCCAGGGCTCGACCTCCTTGTAGCGGAGGGGCGATTGCGCCCGGGTCGCCTCGAGGTACTCGAACCACGCGTCGGCCTCCTCGATCAACAACAACTCGTGAGCTTCTCGCTGTCCGGTCACCTGAGACTCACCTCCCGGGTCGCTAATGCCGAAAAAGGTAGGACCGGGGCCGGACGGAGGCCCTCGCCAGACCAGTTGCTAGCCTTCCCCCAGATGTACCACTCAGACCACAACTTGCCGCGCACGCTCCGCGCCGCCTCATACCCAGGCGTTGCTGCAGCGCGCGCGCACGAAGGAGATTTCGCTTGCGTTTGTTCCGAAGAAAGAAGCGTGAGGAGCTGGCGCCGATCGAGGCTGCCGCTCCCGTCGAAGCACCCGAGCCCGTAACCGCAAAGCCCGCCGCCGAGGCGGGACAACCGAGCACCACCACTACCAAGCCCCGTCGCCGTCGCGGTACGCGAGGCGGGCGCGGCCGCACGAAGAAGGCCGCCGCCCCGACCACGGCGAAAACCGAGGAGAAGGAGAAGAAGGCGCCGGCCAAGGCCTCGCGGCCTGAGCGAAAGCCGCAACGGCGCGAGCGCGAGCGGCCGCAGCAGCGCCGGCGTCGCGAGCCGCCCCGACGGGCACCGCTGCCCGAGGCGAAGCGGGAGCTGCTCGTCTCCGTCGACGTCGGCGAGCAGCGCGTCGCCGTGCTCGAGGACGACCAGGTAGCAGAGGTCTACCTCGAGCGGCCGGAGCGCCGCTCGATCGCCGGCAACATCTACCTCGGTCAGGTCGACAACGTCCTGCCCGGCATGGAGGCGGCGTTCATCGAGATCGGCCTCGAGAAGAACGGATTCCTGTACGTGGACGAGATCGTCACGCCCGAGCTCGAGGGCAAGCGGCACGGCAAGAAGATCCAGGACCTGATCAGCCGCGGCCAGACGATCATGGTGCAGGCCGTCAAGGACCCGATGAAGACGAAGGGCGCACGGCTGACGACCGAGATCTCGCTACCGGGCCGCTTCGTCGTCTACCAGCCGAACGGCGACGGCTACGGGGTGTCCCGCCGCCTCGACGACGACGAGCGCGGGCGCCTGAAGGACATCCTCAAGGGACTCGACCTGAAGGGCGGCGGTGTGATCGTGCGCACCGCGGCCGAGGGCGCGTCCGCGGAGGACATCGAGCGCGACCTCGTCTTCCTGCAGAAGCTCTGGAAGGCGATCGAGGCGCGTTCGAAGAAGGCAAAGCCGCCGACGCTGCTGTACCAGGAGGCGGAGCTGCCGCTGCGCGTCACGCGCGACCTCTTCACCGAGAACTTCGAGCGTGCGCTCGTCGACGAGGAGCGCGCGTACAAGCGAATCGTCGGTTACCTCAAGAAGACGTCGCCGCACATGGTCGAGCGAGTCGTCCGCTACAAGGAAAAGCAGCCGTTGATGGAGGCCTACGGCGTCGAAGCGGAGATCAAGTCGACGCTCAGCCGCCGCGTCGACCTTCCCTCGGGGGGCTATCTGATCTTCGACTACGCGGAGGCGTTCACCGTCATCGACGTGAACACGGGCCGTTTCGTCGGCTCGCGCTCGCGTTCGTCGGGGGCCAGGCTCGAGGACACGATCACCAAGAACAACCTCGAGGCCGTCAAGGAGGTCGTCCGCCAGCTGCGTTTGCGCGACATCGGCGGCATCATCGTCATCGACTTCATCGACATGGCGAACCCGAAGAACCGCGCCACCGTCGAGGAGGCGCTGCGCACCGAGCTCGAGCGCGACCGCACGAAGACGTACGTCGTCGAGATCTCGCCGCTCGGCCTCGTCGAGATGACGCGCCAGAACGTGACCGACGGGCCGCGCGAGGTGATGACGAGGAAGTGCCCGACGTGCGGCGGCGACGGCATCGTCTTGTCGGAGACGTCGGCCGCGGTCGACGTCGAGCGCCGGCTGCGTGCGCTCGCGACCGGCTCGCGGAGCCAGGCGTACCGCGTCGAGGTAGCCGGCAAAGTTGCGTCTCTGCTGATCGGCCCGGGTGCGGCGCGGCTCGCAGAGCTCGAGAAGCAGACGCGGCGCCGCTTCTACCTCGTGGGCAAGCGCGACATGCACCTCGACCACTTCGTCGTGCTCGAGGAGGGTAAGCGCGAGGAGCTGGCGCCGACGGCACCGGTTGCCGAAGGCGACACCATCCAGCTGACGCTCGGCGAGGTCGGCTTGGACGACCCGAACGCCGGGGTCGGCAAGGTCGAAGGATTCGACGTCTGCGTCGCGGGCGCCGCGAAGCAGGTCGGCAAGAAGGTCAACGTCCAGATCGAGCGGGTCCTCGACGGCATGGCGTACGCGACGCTCGTCGCGAAGACGGCGGCCGTTGACGAGCCGATCACGGCCGAGGGCGAGGCGGAAAAGCCGACTCGACGCGCGCCGGCGAAGAAGGCGGAGGCCGAGGAGGCGACCGTGGCGGAGCCCGCGGAGGCGGAAGCGGAGGCGGACGACGCCGACGCGGAGCCAACGCCGAAGAAGAAGACCCGCCGCGGGTCACGTGGCGGCCGCGGGCGCAAGAAGCCGACTGCTGCGACGAACGGAGCGGCGCCGGTGGAGGCGAGGATCCACGTGCCCGATCCAGAGCTCGGCGAGAAGGCCCGCGAGGCGGAGCCGCCGGAGCAGGGCGTCGACGCTGACGGCGACGGCGCCGAGCCGGCCAAGCCGAAGAAGAAGACGCGCCGCGGCACCCGTGGGGGCCGGAACCGGAAGAAGAAGCCCGCGGCTGCGGCAGTGGCCGCGGCCGATGGGGAGCCTGCCGCGGAAGAGCAGTCGCCGGACTGGGAGTACGTCCCCATGTCGGAGTGGGGCGACGACGTGTCCGAGGAGTCTTAGGCGCTTCGCTACAATCCACGCGCTCGCGGGCAAAGGCCCGCGTTTTCCACGAAATGGCGACGTACGCGATCATCTCACTCGGCGGCAAGCAGTACCGCGTCCGCGAGGGCGAGCGCCTGCTCGTCGACCGCCTGACGACGGACGAAGGGAAGACGTTTCATCCCGACGTCCTCTTCACGGGCGGCGAAGGGAACGGCAACCTGTCCCCGCGCGTGCAGGTGACCGCCAAGGTCGTCGGCCACGTCCGCGGCGAGAAGGTCCGCATCGGCAAGCGGCGCCCGAAGACGGGCTACCGCCGCCAGACCGGCTTCCGCTCGGCGCTGTCGCAGATCGAGATCCAGTCGATCGGAGCGTCGTCGAAGCGCGCGGCGCCGGCCAAGGAGGAGGCTGCTCCGGCCGAGGCGAAAGAGGCGCAGCCGCCGCGCGGGTACGCGGACTTCACCGTGGCCGACATCACAGAAAAGTCGAAGCGCTGGAAGCTCGAGCAGCTCGAGGCAGCACTCGAGTACGAGAGCGCGCACGCGAACCGCAAGGGGGCGATCGCAGCGCTCGAGTCGGCGATCGCAGCGAAGCAGGAGAAGGAGGGCTAATGGCCCACAAGAAGGGGCTCGGCTCGTCGCGCAACGGGCGCGACTCGAACCCGAAGATGCTCGGCGTGAAGATCTTCTCCGGTCAGGAAGTGAAGGCCGGGATGATCCTCGTGCGCCAGCGCGGGACGAGGTTCCGCCCCGGCGCAGGCACGGGCATCGGCCGCGACGACACGATCTTCGCCACGCGTCCCGGAACGGTTGCGTTCCGTCAGAGCGGCGAGCGTCGGTTCGTCGAAGTCAACGGCGCCGAATAGCCCATGTTCAGCGACCGCGCCCGCATCCGCGTGCAGGCGGGCCGCGGCGGCGACGGCAGCCTGCACTTCCGGCGTGAGAAACACGTTCCGAAGGGCGGTCCGGACGGCGGCGACGGCGGGCCGGGCGGCGACGTCGTCCTCGTCGCGGATCCGGATCTGCGCGACCTCTCGGCGTTTCGTGCGCGCCGCTGGTTTCAGGCGGGGAACGGCGAGCCGGGTCGCGGCGCGCTGAAGCACGGCGCTTCGGGCGAGGCGGCCGAGATCGCCGTACCGGTCGGAACCCAGGTCTTCGACGAGGACGAGCAGCTGATCGCCGACCTCGCGTCGCCGTCGTCGCGCGTCGTCGTCGCCCGCGGCGGCATCGCCGGCCGCGGGAACAAGCGCTTCGCGTCGCCGACGCGGCGGACACCGCGGTTTGCGGAGACAGGGCTTCCCGGTGAGGACGCGACGCTGGAGCTGCGCCTCAAGCTGCTCGCGGACGCTGCGCTCGTCGGCCTGCCGAACGCCGGCAAGTCGTCCTTGCTCGCGCGCATCTCGAACGCGCGCCCGAAGGTCGCCGACTATCCGTTCACGACGGTTGCGCCGGTGCTCGGAACTGTGGATGCGCCGGACGGGACCCGGCAGCTGACTGTGGCCGACGTCCCGGGCCTGATCGAAGGCGCCAGCGAGGGCGTCGGGCTCGGGCACGAGTTTCTCGCACACCTGGAGCGCGCCAACCTGCTGCTGCACGTGATCGACTCGTCCGAGGACGACGCCGCAGAGCGGTTCGCGACGATCGACGCCGAGCTCGCGGCGTACGGCGCCGGCCTCGAGACGCGTGCGCAGGCCATCGTCCTGAACAAGATCGACCTGCGTGCCGAGCCGCCTTCCTTCGACGTGCAGGACAAGCGCATCGTGCGCGTGTTCCGCGTCTCCTGCGCCACAGGCGCAGGGATCGACGAGCTGAAGCGGGAGCTGTTCGAGCTCTGTCCTCCGCGGGCCACGGCGCCCGTGGCGGACGACGGGCTCGTCGACTTCCTCGTCTACCGCCCGCGACCGGGCGGCCGGCGGTTCCGCGTGCTGCGCACCGACCGCGGCTTCCGCATCG
>JBKOVW010000383.1:0-2881 GCA_046724095.1 Actinomycetota bacterium
CGAACAGCGCGCGAACGTCGTCCGGAACGGAGATCGGGTCGATGAGGATCAGCCGCTCGCCGTCGTCGATTGCGTACGCCGACACCGGCCCTTCCCACTCGGGATGCGTCGCTATCCAGTGGTACACGCCCTCGGGAAGCAATTGGTCCGATGTTAGGCACTACCAACGCCTAGCGCCTGGCAACCGCTCCCTGACGGAGCGACGCGAAAGTCCGTCTCCACACCCCGAGCGTGGCCGGATTCCGGGCCGCGACAGCGACGAGAGCGCGTTCGCCGATGAGTAGATCGTCTCCACCGCGCTGATGATGCGTCAAAGACGGGCGGCGCTCGACTGGGCGGGCGTCCTCTCGCTCGAACCCGTCACCGATGACCTGGTCGAGGTCGCACCAAGGTCGCACGGTGATGGAAGCGGCGACGAGACGGGACGGCTCGCGACGAACGCGAAACGGCCCGCGTAAGCGGAAACCCGCATGAATCGACCCCCTCCTCACGTTCATGGTAAGGAGGGGGTCGACGGTTCGAGTCCGTCAGAGGGCTTGAAAAGTCCTGCAAATCGGTGATTCGCGTTGTCTGTGCTGAATTGCGGGTAAGGAGGGGGTCACGCGGTAGAGCGTGAATGCCTTGGTTTGCAGCGCTTTCGCCTGTTCAGCGCTCGGCGTTTAAGGGCGTCATTGCTTCGAAGGTCGCACCGAAGGTCGCACGCCGCCGCGAGCACTTCTCCGCGCGGGGCCGATCTTCGCGAGCTATGACACGAGTGCATATCAGCGGTCCGCGCGGAAGACACTCGCGGGCCCAAGCTGCTCGGCCAGCCCGATAAGAAGGCCTTCCGGCCCGCGGATGTAGCAGAGTCGATACGAGTCTTCGTACTGAACGACTTCGCTGCTGACGAGCTGCGCACCGTGCTTGCGGAGCCGCCCGAGCGTCTCGTCGATGTCATCCACGGCGAACATGACGCGTAGGTAACCGAGAGAGTTCACCGGGGCGTTCCGGTGATCGGCGACCGCGGCTGGCGTCACAAACCGCGAGAGCTCGAGCCGGCTGTGGCCGTCCGGCGTTCGCATCATCGCGATCTCGACGCGCTGGTCGCCCAGCCCGGTGACGCGCCCCGCCCACTCTCCTTCGACCGTGGCTCTCCCCTCGAGCTCGAGGCCGAGCTCGGCGAAGAAAGCGATAGCGGCATCAAGGGATTCCACCACGATGCCGACGTTGTCCATCCGTAGGAGCGTCAAGCGGCCCCTCTAGTCCCGTCGCTTCGACGCGGCGCGTACTCCACGCGAGCGAATGGCCAGTCCGACCCGAGCCACTCACTCACGGCGCGCCAAAGCGGGGTGTCCAGGTGCGCCTGGCTCTCCCGTACCCAGGAGAGCGCGCAGGCGTCGTAGTCGCTGCCGGACACCGGGTAGATGTAGACGCACCCGATCACCTCGCGGCTGGCCGGATCGAGCACCGTGTACGTGAACCCCTTTCGGTTGCGGAAGTCGTCCGCGTGGCGCTGCAGGTCCGCGCGGTTCTCATCGCGCGTCATCTCTCGCGGCCAGGAGCCGTCGGGATACCCGGGCGTCGCTGCGATGTGTTTCATCGACGACGTCCAGGCGTCGTAGTCCTGCTCGTTGTGCTCAGGCCCGAGCGGCTCGAGGACGAACTCGGAAGTCTCGAGACTGAGCGGGACGTCGAAGTCGGGCGGGACGAACTCGGCCACGCGACCGATCGTAGACGTCGGCTCCAGGGGAGCTGGGAAAGGCGAACCCTCACCTGCGCCAGCGTTCCGGACTGACGCCAGATGAGAGTCATCCTTGACAGGCACTACTCTTCGATCGCTCGCAGCTCCAGGACGCCGAAGGATGCTCCAGGGTTCTTCGACGCAACTTCAACGGCCTCGTCACGGTCTCGGCATTCGAGAATGTTGAAGCCCGCGATCTGAAGGGTCTGCTCGGTCACCGGTCCGTCGTCGACGGCCAGCTCGCCTTGTCGAACGCGCAGCGTCTGCGCCTCGGAGATCGGGGCGAGGACGTGCCCTGCGAGGCGCACGCCGCGGGAGTCCATCTCGTCACACCACGCGGCTACGGACCCGGGACGGTCGCCCGCTGCTCCGCGTCGAGCTGCACGCTGGGGTCACGGTACGTAAAGAGCATGAACTTCACGGCGGCCTCCTTGATCGAGTTGTTCAGCGGGTTCGACTGTACGAGTCGCCGCGACTCATCGGTAATCGACGCTCAGAAAGTCTGGGTGCGCGAGTGTTCGCCTATGACGCCTGCGCAGTTACGCCCAGGGCAGATGAGCCCAGTACGGCGGCCGCTCTCGCCGGAACCGCTCGGCCGTCGCATAGACCTGCGCCGGATCGGAGGTCTCCTCTTCCACGCTCGCGCCATAGCGTGCCGCGAGTTCCGACACCGGGTACCGCACCTCCGGGCCCGAGTGTGCGCCGACCATCAGGATCGCGCACGGCCCGTCACCAGCCCCCACGAAGGCATGCTCCGTCCAGGGAGGACAGTGGAAGAAGTCCCAGGGCCGAAGGCGTCGCTCCTCGCCCTCGACGAGCAGCCTGCACTCACCGGCCAGAACGAGGAAGGCCTCCTGATTGGCCTCGGCGTGATAGATGCCACTCTGACCAGGCTGGAGGAGGGTCACGTTAATCCCGATCTGCTCGAACTCGACCGGCGGCTCGCCGTACTCGTTCGCGAACCAGCATGCCGCGCCCCTCGTTTCCGACGACCACCACTCGGCATCCCGCACGTTGACGATGAACCAGCCCTGCGTCACGGGCGCAAGCCCGGAACCGGAGTCCTCAAGCCGCGCTTCAGTCACGAGCCGGATTCTCACACGTCAGCGTCCAAGGAAGCCGGTCTGGGCCAATGTTCCGGGAATGACCCCCGAAGAAGTG
>JBKOVW010000057.1:0-20786 GCA_046724095.1 Actinomycetota bacterium
CATCCCAGCCGTGCACTCGAACGTGCAGCTCTCCTACGGCTGGTACGTCCTGCTTTTTCTCGTCATCGCGGGCACCGTCAACGGGGTCAATCTGACCGACGGGCTCGACGGGCTCGCCGCGGGCACGGGGATCATCGCGCTGATCACGTTCACCGCAATCTCCGTCGTCACGTATATCCGCTCCGGCAATCCGGGTGGACGTTTCGACTCTCGTCTCGATCTCGCGATCGTCGGCGCTGCTCTGATCGGGGCCACGATCGGTTTCCTTTGGTACAACGCGTTCCCCGCCGAGGTGATCATGGGCGACACCGGCTCGTTCGCCATCGGCGGCGCGCTGGCGGCGATGGCGATCTTCACGAAGACGATCTCGCTGCTGCTGCTGATCGGCGGCATCTTCCTGATCGAGGCGCTCTCGGTGATCATCCAGGTGATCTCGTTCAAGTACTTCCAGCGACGCGTCTTCCTGATGGCGCCGATCCACTACCACTTCGAGATGAAGGCGTGGTCGGAGACGAAGATCATGGTGCGCTTCTGGATCGTCACCGCGATCCTCTGCGCCGTCGGCTTCGCGCTCTTCTACCGCGACTTCACCTTCTTCCGGCGCTGACCACCGTCCTCACGATCGGTTCGAGCGATCCCGGCGCGCTGGCGGCGCGCGTCGCGCCCGACGGCGATGTGATCGTCGTCGACGAGTCGGTTGACGTGCTCGAGGAGCTGCGCGCGCGCACGCGCGCACCAAATGTGCTCTACCTCCTCGGCTGGCCGGAGGTGCTGCCGCTGCCGGATGCGAGCGTGGACGAAGTCGTCGGTCCGCCCCCGAGCGCGGACGCGCAACAGGAACTCGCGCGCGTCTTGCGCACGTGAGGCTGCCGCGCCGTGCACTCGTCCTCGGCCTGGCGCGGTCCGGCCAGGCGGCGGCGCTCGCCCTCGCCCGCAGAGGCGTGCAGACGGTCGCCGTCGACCGGGCCGAGGACCTGGACGCCGGCAGGCTTGCCGAGGCCGGCGTCGAAGTCCACCTGGGGACGGAGGAGGATCGGTTGCTCGACGGAGTCGACTTGCTCGTCAAGAGCCCCGGCGTGCCGGGGGAGTCGCCCCTGCCGTCGGCCGCCCGCGCGCGCAGCATCGCGATCTGGAGCGAGGTCGAGCTCGGCTTCCGCCTGCTGCGCAACCCCTTCGTCGGCGTGACCGGGACGAACGGCAAGACGACGACGAGCGAGCTGCTCGGCGCGATGTTCCGCGCGGCGAGGCGTCCGGTCGCGGTCGCCGGCAACGTCGGACGCCCCGTCACCGCGCTCGACGGCGCGATCGACGACGACGCCTGGGTCGTCTGCGAGCTCTCCAGCTTCCAGCTCGAGGACGTCCACCGCTTCCGCCCCCGCATCGGCGTCCTGCTCAACCTCGAGCCCGACCACCTCGACCGGCACGGGACGTTCGACGCTTACCGCGCCGCGAAGCTCCGGCTCTTCGAGAACCAGACCGAGGCGGACGTGGCCGTCCTCCCGCGCGGCTTCGGCGCGACTCCGGGCGGGGCGCGGCACGTGGAGTTCGACGCGTCCGACGAGCTGCCCGCCGAGCCGCTGATCCGCGGCGCGCACAACCGCGAGAACGCCGCGGCGGCGACCGCCGCGGCACGGGCCGCGGGCATCGACGACGACGCGCTCGCGGAGGCACTGCGCACCTTCCGCGGGGTCGAGCACCGGTTGGAGCTCGTCGCGGAGGTCGACGGCGTGCGCTTCGTCAACGACTCGAAGGCGACCAACACGACCGCCGCGCGTCGCGGCATCGAGGCGTACGCGGGCCAGCCGCTGCGGCTGATCCTCGGCGGCTCGCTCAAAGGCGAGTCGTTCGAGGAGCTGGCGGAGTCGCTTCCCGCCAGCGTCCGCTCGATCGACCTCATCGGCGAGGCGACCGAGCAGCTCGCTCGCGCGCTCGGGCGCGCTGGCCGCCTTTACCGGCGCTCAGGCGATCTCGCGACGGCGGTTGGCGCGGCCGCCGGCGAGGCCGAGCCCGGCGACGTGGTCCTGCTCTCGCCCGCGTGCGCGAGCTACGACCAGTTCCGCGACTACGAGCAGCGCGGCGAGGCGTTCCGCCGGCTCGTCGGAGACCTGTGGTGAAGAAGGGACAGCTCGAGTCGCACGTCCTCGTGCTGGTGACGCTGGGCCTGGTCGCGTTCGGGCTCGTGATGGTGTACAGCGCGACGTCGGCGCCCGCTGCGCTCGCCCAGACGGACCCGATGTCGTACCTGAAGAAGCAGGGCGGCTACGCGCTGTTCGGCGTCATCCTGATGATCGCGGCCTCGCGCTTCGACTACCGCCGCCTGCAGGCCCTCGCGCCGGCGCTCGTGCTCACCGCGCTCGCCGGCTGCCTCGCGGTCCTCGCGATCGGCGCGCGCATCAACGGGGCGAGGCGGTGGGTCGAGCTGGGGCCGGCGACGTTCCAGCCGTCGGAGCTCGCGAAGCTCGCCCTGGCCGTATGGGCGGCCGCGTACCTGTCGCGCCGGCCGGCGCCGCGCACGCTGCGCGAGCTGTGGCGCCCGATCGGGCTCTTGCTCGGCGTCTTCTGCGTGCTGATCCTCGCCGAACCGGACCTCGGCACCGCGATCGCGCTCGTCCTCGTGCTGGTCGCCGTCCTCGTCGTCTCGGGGACTCCCGGCGTGACGCTCGCGTCCGCGTGCGGAATCGCCGCTGCGCTCGGGCTGCTCGCCATCTGGTTCGAGCCGTACCGCCGCGCACGCATCTTCAGCTTCCTCGATCCGTGGAAGGACCCGCAGGGCGCCGGCTTTCAGACGGTGCAGGCGCTGATCTCGCTCGGCTCCGGCGGTCCGTTCGGCGTCGGGCTCGGCCACGGCGTCGCAAAGGTGAACTACCTGCCCGAGGCGCACACGGACATGATCCTCGGCGTCATCGGCGAGGAGCTCGGGCTGGTGGGTGTCGCCGCCGTGCTGGCTGCGTTCGTCGTCTTCGCATGGGCGGGCCTGCGCGTTGCGCTCACCTGCAAGGACCCGTTCGGGAAACGGCTCGCCGTCGGCGTGGTCGCCCTGGTGAGCGGCCAGGCCGTCATCAACCTCGCCGCCGTGCTCGGGCTCGCTCCGCTGACGGGAATCCCTCTGCCGCTGATCTCCTACGGCGGCTCCAGTCTGGTGGTCACGCTGCTCGCCGTTGGTGTCCTCCTTAACATCGCCGGAGGTGGAGCGCGGGCGACAGCTGCGGTGCGTCATCGCGGCCGGGGGAACGGCGGGACACGTCGCGCCGTCGCTCGCCGTGGCGGAGGCGCTGCAACGGCGCGGCGCGCACGTGACGTTCGCCGGGTCGCCGGATCGCATCGAGGCGCAGCTCGTTCCTGAAGCAGGCTACGAGCTCGACACCTTTCGCATCTCCGGGTTGCCGCGCCGGCCGTCGCTCGCGCTCGCGCGTGCACTGCTCCTCGCCGCACGCGCCCCGCGAGCGTGCGCGCGCATCCTGCACGCGCGGCAACCGGACGTCGTGCTCGGCGGCGGAGGCTATGTCGGCGGGCCGATGGTCTTTGCAGCTTCGCGTCAACACATTCCGGCGGCGCTGATGGAAGCCGACGCGTATCTAGGCCTCGCGAATCGGTTGGCTGCCCCCTTCGCGCAGCGCGTTTTCCTGTCGTTCCCGATCGACGGGCGCGACGCGCCGAAGTACCGCGTCACCGGCAGGCCTATTCCAGCGCGGTCGCGCGCGCTGCCGCAGGCCGAGGCGCGGCAGCTCTTCGGGCTGCCGCAGGCCGGGCCGGTGCTACTCGTCTTCGGCGGCTCGCTCGGCGCATCGTTGCTGAACGATCTCGCGTTCGAGGCATTCGGCGCGGCCGGGCCTGCCGTCCTGCACCTGAGCGGGACCCGCGACTACGATCGCCTCGCGCCGCGCGTGACACGGCCGGACTACCGCCTGTACGCGTTCGCCGAGGAGTTCGGCGCCGCGCTGGGAGCGAGCGACCTCGTGCTCGCACGCGCCGGTGGCTCACTGTGGGAGCTCGCCGCGGCGGGCAAGCCGGCGGTCCTCATTCCCGGCTCGTTCGCAACCGCGGATCACCAGTCGAAGAACGCGGCCTACTTCGCGCGGGCTGGAGCGGCGGTGGTCGTTCCGGAGAGCGAGGCAGCGCGAGCGCCCGGCGTCGTGCGCTCGCTGCTCGACGACCCCGGGCTGCTGGCCGACATGACGCAGGCAATGCTCCGCGTCGCACGCCCGAACGCCGCCGACGAGATCGCGGAGGAACTCCTTGCCCTCGCCTCTTGACGGGCGCCGCCTGTGGATCGCCGGGATCGGCGGCGCCGGCATGAGCGCGTACGCGCTGCTGGCGCACGCGTGGGGCGCGCAGGTGCGCGGCTGGGACCGGGTGCGCACCCCGTACCTGGAGCAGCTGGCCGGGATCGACGTCGAGGTCTCCGGCGAGCCGCCGCCGCCGCCCGCGGGTTGGGAGGTCTACGTCTCGAGCGCGTTCGCCGATCGGATCGACGGCAAGAGCCGCGCGCAGCTGCTCGCGGAGCTCGTCTCGCTGCGCGACGCGATCGTCGTTGCGGGTGCGCACGGAAAGACGACGACGGCCGGAATGATCGCCTTCTGCCTCGAACGGCTCGGCCGCGACCCGGCGTGGCTGATCGGCGCCGAGGTACCGCAGCTGGGAAGCAACGCCGGAACCGGCAACGGGTGGCTCGTCGTCGAGGGCGACGAGTCCGACCGCACGATCGTGTCGTTGCGGCCGAAGGTCGCGGTCGTGACGAACATCGACCTGGACCATCACTCGACGTTCGCGTCTCGCGCGGAGGTGGAGGCGCTTTTCGACGAGTGGCTGGCGGAGGTTCCCGAGGTCGTGCGCGGCGACGAGCTGCCGCCGTACGACGGGCCGCTCGCGTTGCCGGGCGAGCACAACCGCAGCAACGCCGCGTGTGCCGTCGCGGCGCTGGAACGCGCGGGAGTCGGCCGAGACGAGCTCGCGGACGTCCTGGCCGAGTTCAGCGGCGCCGGCCGACGCCTCGAGCGCCGGGGCGAGGCCGGCGGCGTCGCCGTGGTCGACGACTACGCGCACCATCCGGTCGAGATCGCCGCCACGCTCGAGGCTGCGCGCAACGACGGCCGGCTGCTCGTGCTCTTCCAGCCGCACCTCTACTCGCGCACGCGTCACCTCGCGACGGAGATCGCGAACGCGCTCGCCGCCGCGGACGCCGTCGCCGTGGCCGACGTCTATCCCGCGCGCGAGCAGCCGCTCACAGGCGTGACCGGCAAGCTGATCGTCGACGCGCTCGCGGAGCGGCGCCCCGGCATGCCGATCGCGTGGACGCCGCACTGCGAGGACGGCGCGCGCTTCCTCGCGCAGCGTGCGCGCGAGGGCGACTGCATCCTGACGATCGGCGCGGGCGACGTGGACGGCGCTGCGCCGCTCCTGCTGGAGCTGCTCGGATGAACGTCGAGCCGAACGTCCTGCTCTCGCGTTTCACGACGATCGGGACCGGCGGCCCGGCGGCCGCGTTCGCCCGCCCCGAGACCGTCGCCGAGCTCCGCGATGCCTTGCGCCATGCGCAGGAGAACGACCTGTCCGTCGCCGTCGTCGGGCTCGGCTCGAATCTCCTCGTCGCGGACGACGGCTTCGACGGCCTCGTGCTGAAGCTGGCCGGTGAGCTCGCACGCGCCGAAGTGCGCGGCGACCTGCTGGTCGCAGGCGGCGGCGCGCCGAACGCCGTCGCGCTGCATCGTGCGCGCGCCGCGGGGCTCGGGGGGTTCGAGTTCGCGTGCGCGATCCCCGGGACGGCCGGCGGCGGCGTCCGCATGAACGCCGGGGCCTACGGCGGCGACTGGGCGGGCATCCTCGAACGGGCCCTCGTCGTCGACGCCGAGGGTGCGCACTGGCAAGGGCGAGACGAGCTCGGGCTCGAATACCGGCGCTCCGACCTCAGGCCGGGACAGGTGGTGGCAGAGGTCGAGTTCAGGCTGACCGCGCGCCCGGCGGACGAGATCAAGGCGCTCGTCGCCGACCTGCAGGCGCAGCGCAAGGCGGCCCAGCCGACGAACAAACGCACCTACGGCAGCGTGTTCAAGAACCCGGACCACGAGCTGAGCGCCGGGCGCATGCTCGAGTCGTGCGGGCTCAAGGGCCATCGCATCGGCGGCGCCCAGATCTCGCCGCGCCATGCGAACTTCATCGAGAACGCCGACGGCGCGCGCTCCGAGGACGCGCTTGCGCTGATGGCCGAAGCCCGCCGCCGCGCCTGGGAGCAGTACGGCGCCGAGCTCGAGCACGAGGTCGTCTTCCTCGGCGACCTCGAGCTCGCGCCGCTCGCGAAGTAGCGCCGGGTCCGGGGTAGGAACCGGCCGGGCCGGCGGCGAAAACGCCTGCGTGGCCGAGAAGGTCCTCCCGCTGCCGCGCCGGCGCCGCGTGGATGTGCTCCGCCTGGCGCCGTCCAGCCGCTCCCTGCTCGCGGGCCTCGCCCTCGTGCTGGTGGCCGTCGGGCTCTACGGCCTCGCCCGGGAGACGTCGATGTTCGCCGTCGGCGCGATCCACGTCGAGGGCGCGTCCCCGTCGGTCGCGGCTGACGTGCAGGGTGAGCTGCGCGGCTACGGGGGCCGCAGCCTCGTCGGTCTCGACGCGTCCGCGATCGAGCACCGGGTTGCTGCGCTGCCGGCCGTTCGCTCGGCGACCGTCGACCGCTCGTTCCCGCACACGCTCACCGTGCGCGTCGTGCCGGAGCTGCCGGTCGCCGTGCTCCGGCGCGGCGTCGACTCGTTCCTCGTCTCGGCCCGGGGCCGCGTGATCGCGCCGGTCGGCCGCGGGACGCACAGGGCACTGCCGCGCATCTGGCTCCCATCGACGACCGACATCGAGCTGGGCTCGTTCCTCGGCGGGGAGGACGGCGGCCTCGCCGCCCGCTCGCTGGCCGCGTTCGTCGGCAGCGGCTTTCCGGGACGGGTCACCTACGTGCGCGCGCTCGACGGCCAGATCACGCTCGGGCTCCGCGGCGGACTGGAGATCCGTCTCGGCGCGCCGGTCGACCTGCGCCTCAAGATCGCGATCGCGCACGCCATCGTCCCCGCGCTCGCGCTTCCCTCGGGCGGCGGCCCGACCTATCTCGACATCGCCGTCCCAGAGCGCCCGGTCGCCGGACGCAACCCTCAACTCGGAGGTTGAGGTTGAGGGTTCACCGCGTTGACAGCGGCTTCCGGGCCACGTACCCTCGAGCGGAGGCAGAGCCCGGCAGCCCAACGCTCCACTACAGCTTGAGGCCGGGCAACCCACGAACCCATGAACCAGACAGGCAACTACCTCGCGGTTCTCAAGGTCGCCGGCGTCGGCGGCGGCGGGACGAACGCGGTCAACCGGATGGTCGACGCCGGCCTTTCGGGCGTGGAGTTCATCGCGGTGAACACCGACGCGCAGGCCCTGCTGATGGCGGATGCCGACATCAAGATCCAGGTCGGCGCGGACGTCACCCGCGGTCTCGGCGCCGGCGCCGATCCGGAGATCGGCCTCGCCGCAGCGCAGGAAAGCCGCGACGAGCTGAAGGAAGCGCTGAAGGGTGCCGACATGGTCTTCATCACGGCGGGCGAGGGTGGCGGCACCGGCACGGGCGGTGCGCCGATCGTCGCCGAGATCGGCCAGGAGATCGGGGCGCTGACCGTCGGGGTCGTCACGCGTCCGTTCGGCTTCGAGGGCCGCAAGCGCGCCGACCAGGCCGAGCGCGGGATCGACCAGCTGCGCGACCGCGTCGACACGCTGATCGTGATCGAGAACGACCGCCTGCTGCAGGTCGTGGAGCGCCAGACGTCGGTCGTCGAGGCCTTCCGGATGGCGGACGACATCCTTCGTCAGGGCGTCCAGGGCATCACCGACCTGATCACGGAGCCCGGCCTCGTCAACCTCGACTTCGCCGACGTCCGCACGATCATGCGCGACGCGGGCTCGGCGCTGATGGGCATCGGCCGCGCGGCCGGCGAGAACCGTGCGGCGGAGGCGGCCCGCTCCGCGGTCTCCTCACCGCTGCTCGAGGCGTCGATCGAGGGCGCGACCGGCATCCTCCTCAACGTCACCGGCGGCTCCGACATCGGTCTGTTCGAGGTGAACGAGGCGGCGGAGGTCGTCACGGGCGCCGCCGACCAGAACGCGAACGTGATCTTCGGGGCGGTGATCGACGACTCGTTCGGCGACGACGTCCAGGTCACCGTGATCGCCACGGGCTTCGGCGGGCAGAGCCGGCGACGGCGCAGGCGGGAGGCTCCGCCCACCGATCGCCCGGCCCCGACCCCGGCTGCGTCAGAGGCCTTCGACGTCTCGCAGGACGTCCTCGACGTCCCGTCCTTCCTCAGAGACGACTCGTAGGGTTTCGGCTTCCGCCGCGCGCGGTAGGGAGGGGATGCCCTCTTGGGGTTCATCCTCCCCGGTTGACCCCACGACCCGGTCCGTCGCTCCGGTTGCGGCTCCTAACGGAGGCACAGCCGGAGCGACACCTTTCTGAGGCTCGTTAGCATCGGCGCCGATGGCGCAGACACTCCAACGCACGCCGATTCACGACCGCCACGTAGCGCTCGGAGCGCGCCTCGTGCCGTTCGCCGGCTGGGAGATGCCCGTCCAGTACGAAGGCGTGATCCCGGAGGTCCGCGCCGTGCGGGGCGACGCCGGCGTCTTCGACGTCTCGCACATGGGCGAGCTCGAGGTCGAAGGCCCGCGCGCCACCGAGCTGCTGCAGGCGACGCTCTCCAACGACCTGGCGCGGATCGACTCCGGACAGGCGCAGTACACGCTGCTCACGAACGAGCGCGGCGGGATCATCGACGACCTGATCGCCTACAAACTCGACGACTTTCGCTACCTGCTGATCGTGAACGCGTCCAACCGGGAGGCCGACTTCCAGTGGCTGAAGGAGCGTGAGCTGCCGGGCTCCGACGTCCGGGACGTCTCCGACCAGTACGCGCTGCTCGCCGTGCAGGGCCCGCGCGCGATCGAGCGGCTGGGGCTGTCGCCGGCGCGGTCGTTCACGTTCGCCGAGGGCGAGGTGGACGGCATCCAGTGCATGGTCAACCGCACCGGCTACACCGGTGAGGACGGCTGCGAGCTCCTCGCGATGGCGGAGGACGGCGCGGAGCTGTGGGACCGCGTCCTCGCGCGCGGCGCCGTCCCGTGCGGCCTCGGTGCCCGCGACACGCTGCGGCTCGAGGTCTGCTACCCGCTGCACGGGAACGACATCACGCCCGACACCGACGCGATCTCGGCCGGGCTCGGTTGGGCCTGCGCGCTCGACAAGGAGTTCAGCGGCGCGAACGAGCTCCGCGAGGTCAAGGCTCGCGGGCCGGAGCGGAAGCTCGTGCCGTTCGTGATGGAGGAGAAGGCCGTGCCGCGCCAGGGGATGGACGTCGAGGGCGGCGGCGTCGTGACGTCCGGGACGCACTCGCCGATGCTCGACCGCGGCATCGGCCTCGCGTACCTCCCGGCTGCCAGGGCCGTCCCGGACACCGGGATCTCGATCGACGTCCGCGGCCGCACGCGCGGCGCGCGCGTCGTCAAGCGCCCGATCTACAAGCGAGAGGAGAATTCCTAGTTGGCCGCCACCGAGACCTATCCCGAGGACCTCAAGTACCACAGAGAGCACGACTGGGCGCGCATCGACGGAGAGGAAGCCGTTCTCGGCATCACGTGGTTCGCACAGGACTCGCTCGGCGAGCTCGTGCATTACGAGCCGCCCAACGAAGGCGACACGATCACGCGCGACAGTGCCTACGGCGAGGTCGAGTCGGTGAAGGCCGTCTCGGACGTGATCGCGCCGCTGTCGGGCGAGGTGCTCGCGGTCAACAAGAAGGTCGTCGACGAGCCGGAGACGGTGAACGCCGACCCGTACGGCGAGGGCTGGCTCGTGCGGATCCGGCTGAGCGACCCGGCCGAGGCCGACATGCTGCTCGACGTCGACGCGTACAAGCAGGTCGTCGCAGAGTCCTAGCTTGAGCTACCTCTCACTGACGGAACGCGACCGCGAGGAGATGCTCGCGGCGATCGGCGTCTCCTCGATCGAGGAGCTGTTCCGCGACATCCCGGCGGGCGTCCGCTTCGACCGCGAGCTCGCGCTCGATCCGGCGCTCGGCGAGCAGGAGCTCTCGCGCCACCTCGAGGAGCTCGCGGCGCGGAACGTCGACACCGCCCGTGAGCTGTCCTTCCTCGGCGCCGGCATCTACGACCACTACGTACCGGCAATCGTCGACGCCGTGTTGCAGCGCGGGGAGCTGCTGACCGCGTACACGCCGTACCAGCCGGAGATGAGCCAAGGCGTGCTGCAGGCGATCTTCGAGTACCAGACGGCGATCTGTGAGCTGACCGGGATGGACGTCTCGAACGCGTCGGGCTACGACGGCACGACCGTCGCTGCCGATGCGTGCTTTGTCGCGAAGCACGCGACGGGCCGCTCGAAGGTCGTCGTGACCGAGGCGACGAACCCGCAGGTCCGGCAGGTCGTGAAGACCTACGCGCCCGGGTTCGGCCTCGAGATCGTCGAGGTCCCGCACCGCGACGGGATCACGAGCCCCGACGAGCTGCGCGAGGCGGCCGCCGACGCCGCCTGCGTCATCTTCCAGCAGCCAAACTTCTTCGGCTGCCTGGAGCCGGCACCGGATCTCGCGGCTGTCGCAGCCGATGCGGACGCGATCCCCGTCGCTCACGTTGACCTCGTGTCACTCGGCGTGCTCGAGGCGCCCGGGGCGTACGGCTGCGGAATGGCGATCGGCGAAGGCCAGAGCGCGGGCAACTACCAGTCCTTCGCCGGGCCCCACTACGGCTTCCTCGCGGCGCGGAACGAGTTCATCCGGCGCATGCCAGGCAGGATCGTCGGGGAGACGCTAGACACCGCGGGCGAGCGCGGCTATGTCCTGACCCTCCAGACGCGCGAGCAGCACATCCGACGCGAGAAGGCGACGTCGAACATCACCACGAACCAGACACTCCTCGCGCTGGCGGGGCTCGTTCATCTGAGCTGGCTCGGGCCCGAGGGGCTACGCGAGCTGGGGGAGACCTGCATGGCCCTCGGCGAGTACGCAAGGCGGCGCCTCGTCGCTGCGGGCCTCGAGCTCGTGTTTCCCGAGCGGACAACATTCAAGGAGTTTGTCGTGCGCGTCGGACGGAGTGCGAAGGAGGTCGTCGCCGCAGCGCGCGCACACGGGGTGCACCCGGGCTATGCGCTCGGGCGCGACTACGCGGGATTGGATGACGCGCTGCTCGTCGCGGTCACCGAGCGGCGCTCACCGGCGGACATCGATCGGCTCGTCGAGGTGCTCGGCCAGGCATGAAGCTGATCTTCGAGAAGTCCCAGCCCGGCCGCCGCGGCGGTGAGCTGCCGAAACCCGACGTCCCCGCCGCCGAAGTGCCTCGCGAACTGCGGCGCGCGACGCCGCCGCGCCTGCCCGAGCTCGCGGAGCCCGAGATCCTGCGTCACTTCACGGAGCTGTCGACGCGCAACTTCGGCATCGACACGGGCTTCTACCCGCTCGGCTCCTGCACGATGAAGTACAACCCGCGCGTCAACGAGCGCGTCGTGAGCCTCCCGGGCTTTCGCGACCTGCATCCGTATCAGGACGAGGACGGCAGCCAGGGCGCACTCGAGCTGATGTGGCGGCTGCAGGAAGCGCTGATCGAGGTCTCCGGCCTGCACGCGTGTTCGCTCCAACCGGCCGCCGGCTCGCAGGGAGAGCTCACAGGACTGCTGCTCATGCGCGCGTACTTCGCCGACCGTGGCGAGGGTGAGCGTCGCGACACGATCGTCACGGCCGACACGGCGCACGGGACGAATCCCGCGAGCGTGACGATGGCCGGCTACAAGCTGGCCAAGGCTCGCACCGACGCTCGCGGCAACGTCGACGTCGCGCACCTCCGCGAGCTGGTCGACGACCGCACGGCCGGCCTGATGCTGACGAACCCGTCGACCCTCGGGCTGTTCGACGAGCACATCGAGGAGATCGCGGCGATCTTCCATGACGTCGGCGCGCTGCTCTACTACGACGGCGCCAACCTGAACGCCGTTTGCGGGATCTCGCGGCCGGGCGACATGGGCTTCGACATCGTCCACATCAACCTGCACAAGACGTTCTCGCAGCCGCACGGCGGCGGCGGGCCCGGGGGTGGACCGATCGTCGTGCGCGACAAGTTGGAGCCGTTTCTCCCGGTTCCGGCCGTCGTGAAGGACGGCGACCGCTTCCGGCTCGACTTCGACCGGCCGAAGTCGATCGGCAAGGTGCGCGGCTACACCGGCCCGTTCGGGGTCTTCGTCCGCTCGTATGCGTACATCCGCTCGTACGGGCCGCGCCTGCGCGAGATGTCCGAGGTGGCGGTCCTCAACGCGAACTACCTGCTGGCACGGCTCAGGGAGGCGTACGACCTCCCGTACGACCGGCTCTGCATGCACGAGTTCGTTCTGAGCGCGCGCTCGCTCAAGCGAGAGCATGCGATCTCGGCGACGGACGTGGCGAAGCGGCTGATGGACTACGGCTTCCACCCGCCGACGATCTACTTCCCGCTCGTCGTTCCCGAGGCGCTGATGATCGAGCCGACGGAGACCGAGGCGAAGGAGACGCTCGACGCGTTCGCCGACGCGATGCTCGCGATCGCGCGCGAGGCCGCGGACGATCCCGACGTCGTCAGGGAGGCGCCGCACGGGCGTCCTGTGAAGCGCCTCGACGAGGTGCGCGCCGCGAAGCGCGCCATTGTGAAATACGGCTTCGAGGAGCATCCGGACACGAGCGGCGAAGCTGTCGGCGAGGCGCGCCAGCTCGAAGCGCAAAAAGGCGCCTGAGCGTCTACGCGGCGAGCGGCAACGTCAGCTGCGTCAGGCCGAGCCGTTCGAAGACGCGCTCGACCTCGACCGCGACCGGCTCGAACTGGTCCGCGGCCCACACGTGCGGGTCGTCGTCGGTCTGCAGCTTCGTCAGCTGCGCCTCGAGAGTTGCATCGGCTGATCGGAACAGAACCGTCTGCGCGTAGCAGCGAGCCCACACCTCGTGCGTCGCATTGAAATAACGCTGGCGGTGCCGACCGCCGGGCATCGGCCGTCGTTCGAGCTGCGCCGCCGCGGTGCGCCACGACGTGAACGCGACATGCACGGCCGACGCCCACGTGCGCGTCTTGCGGTCGTAGAAGACCTGATGGTCGAGCAGATGTCCGAGCTCGTGCAGGAAACCGAGTGCGACACGTCCGCCGAGCCGCGAAACGCGAACGTCGATCGGGTCCTTCTTGCGAAACCGGTATGCGCCCGCTTCGCTGATCGTCGCCGTCGCGCGTACCGGAACGGGCTCGAGGTCGGAGAGCATTCCGTGCAGGCCCGACGCCGCGGCCAGCGCGCGCTGCAGCTCGACCGCGAGTGGACTTCTGCGCGGCAGAGCGACTACGTCCTCCAAGCGACGCAACCTCGGTTTGCCGGCGCGGGGAACGCACGCGGGGTACTGGCGTTGTCCCACGGGGCAAATTGTCGGTCTCGCATCGGACGGACTTGAGCGTGTAATGCTTTCGGGGTGCACGCTCGCCGCGCGATCCTGGTCTGCACTGCTGTCGTCTTCGCGTCGATTGATCTCGTGCACAAGACTCTCGCGTACGCCGAGTTTCATCATCCGCGCACACCGTACGTGACACTCCTCATGGGTGCGTTGATCGCAGCGCTCGTGATTCTCGTGCCGCGCTTGCCGTCGAACGTGGCGGCGGTCGGCGCGGGCATTGCGTGCGGCGGCGCGCTCGGAAATCTCGTGTCGTTGCTCGCGTGGACGCAGGGCGTGCCGGATCCGTTCGTGATCACGGGCGCAACGCACGGGCTCGCGTTCAATCTCGCCGACGTGTTCGCGGTCGGCGGCGATTCGCTGCTGCTCAGCGTCGTCGTCCTGCTCGGGCTGCAGCGTCGAGCAGCCCTGCGGGAGCCGGTCTAGCTAGTAGAGGTCTTCGAGATCGTCGGCGACGTACGCAGTCTCTTCGCGGCGACGTCGAACGACCTCGGAGACGCCAAGCACGAGCGGGACGGAAACGGCGAACGCGAGGCTCGTCCACGCGACTGCCAGCCACGTGAGGACGAGGACGCCCACGCCGAAGCGCTGACCCACCGGGTCGTGCCGCAGAAACCGCATGAGGACAACGGCTTCTTTCATCTCGGCTCCTCCTTCAGATGCCGCATCGGCGGAGCGCCGGTCCGGCTGCATCCCTCGGTCGCGTAATGGTTGCGGCGGTTGCCACACTTATAGGGGAACTCAATCGAGGGAGTGTGAATGACGAAAGTCAAGAAGACCGACGCGGAGTGGCGTGCGGAGTTGACGCCGGAGCAGTACCACGTGCTACGCGTGAAGGGCACGGAGCGGCCGTTCTCCGGCGAGTACGACCACGTCTTCGAGGACGGCACGTATCGCTGCGCAGGCTGCGGGGCTGAGCTCTTCAAGTCGGACGCGAAGTACGACTCGGGCTGCGGCTGGCCCGCGTTCTACGCTGCCGCGAGCGAGGACGCGATCGACGAGGAGACGGACACGAGCTTGGGCATGCTCCGCACCGAGGTCATGTGCTCGAACTGCGGCGGCCATCTGGGGCACCTGTTCCCGGACGGACCGCGGCCAACGGGCGTGCGCTATTGCATCAACTCGGCGGCGCTCAACCTCGAAGAGGAGTAAGGGCCGACCAGAACGCAACGTTCGGCGCACCGGCGACCGCGGGCGCACCGCCGCCTCAGCTGGCTAGGCACCCTTTCCGCACAGACCCGACACACCGCGCGCCGTAGGCTGTCGGTGGGCGGGCGTGGTGGGCCCCGGGTACCCGCGTGTACCTGATATTCGCGACCTCTACGCCGTCGCGTGCGTGTGTGCCCGCGGTCGCGGCTCGGCTGCGAGCTGGCCGCACGCGGCGGCGATGTCGCGGCCGCGCGTCAGCCGTACGGTCGCCGGCAGGTGCGCGCTGTCGAGCACGGCCTTGAACGCGGCGATTGCTTTCCGCGTCGATCCCGCGTACATCCCGGTCGGGTTGTACGGAATCAGGTTCACTTTGAACACCGTCGAATCGAGCAGTGCGGCGAGTGCCCGCGCCTGCTCGACGCGGTCGTTCACGCCGCCGAGCATCACGTACTCGACGAACACTTTCCGCCGGCGCAGCTCGAAGTAGCGCAGGCATTCGTCGAGCACGTCCGCCAACGGATGGCGCACGTTCACGGGCATCAGCTCGCTGCGCAGCTCGTCCGTCGGCGCGTGCAACGACAGCGCCAGCCGGACCGGCTCGCTCACCTCGTCGACGAAGCGTCGCAGGCCGGGCAGCCAGCCGACCGTCGAGACCGTCGTCCGCCGGTTGGTGATGCCGACGTCCGGGAGCAGCCGTGCCGCCTCCACGGCGGCGTCGAGAT
The DNA here is from genome assembly GCA_046724095.1 of Actinomycetota bacterium. Classification (GTDB taxonomy): domain Bacteria; phylum Actinomycetota; class Thermoleophilia; order Gaiellales; family Gaiellaceae; genus 3-1-20CM-4-69-9. The sequence continues at coordinate 15,338 of JBKOVW010000057.1, forward strand.
TGAGCATCGGCTCGCCCATCCCCATGAACACCGCGTGGTCGACCGCCTCGAGCCGGCGAAAGTGCAGCGCCTGATCGAGGATCTCCGAGGCGGTCAGATTGCGCCCGAACGCCATCTGCCCGGTTGCGCAAAACGTGCACGTCAAGGGACAACCCGACTGCGACGACAGACAGAGCGAACGGCGGCCGTCCCGATAGCGCATCAACACCGCTTCGACCGGGTGCCCGTCGTGGGTCCTGAAAAGCACCTTCACGGTCCCGTCGCGCGCGCGCTCCTCCTGCTCGACCGCCAGCGTCGAGAACGGCAGTGCCGCCGAAAGGCGCTCGCGCAGCGCCGCGGGCAGATTGGTCATCGCGGCGTACGACTCGACGCCGCGCGCCGCCCACTGCCAGACCTGACCGGTGCGGTACGGCGGCTCGCCGGCGTCCTCGAAGAGATCACGGAGGAGTGCGAGATCCACGCGCGACACGGTAGCGTTGCCCATGGCTTCCGTCGTCCGGCCCTGGTGGCAAAGCGCGGTCCTGTACCAGGTCTACGTCCGCTCCTTCGCCGATTCGGACGGCGACGGCGTCGGCGACCTCCGCGGCATCCTCGACCGGCTGGACTACTTCGAGTGGCTCGGCGTCGACGCGCTCTGGCTCAGCCCGGTCACCGTCTCGCCCGACAAGGACTGGGGCTACGACGTCGCGGACTACACCGACGTGCAGCCGGCCTTCGGCGGACTACCCGCGCTCGACGAGCTCGTGACGGAGGCGGGCCACCGCGACATCCGCGTGATCGTGGACATCGTCCCGAACCATACGTCGGACCGGCATCCATGGTTCGAGGAATCGCGGGCCGCGCGCGACTCGCCGCGCCGAGACTGGTACCTCTGGGCCGATCCCAAGCCTGACGGCTCGCCCCCGAACAACTGGCGCAGCACCTTCGGCGGCGGCCCCGCGTGGACGCTCGACGAGCGCACCGGCCAGTACTACATGCACAACTTCCTGCCGGAGCAGCCTGATCTGAACTGGTGGAACGCCGATGTGCGCGCAGCGTTCGACGACATCCTGCGCTTCTGGCTCAACCGCGGGATCGCGGGGTTCCGGATCGACGTCGCGCACGGCATCGTCAAGGATCTCGAGCTCCGCGACAATCCCGATCCGGCCGTCTCGACGTACAACGCGAACCGCGAAGACGTGCACGACGTCCTGCGCCGCTGGCGCCGCGTCGTCGACGAGTACCAGCCCGAGCGCGTGCTGCTCGGCGAGACGTGGGTGATGGAGCTCGACCGTCTCGCGCGGTTTTACGGGAGCGGCGACGACGAGCTCCACCTCGCCTTCAACTTCCCGTTCACGTTCTGCGATCTCGACGCCCAGCAGCTGCGCGCGATCGTCGAAGCGACCGAGGCCGCGCTGCCGCAGGGCGCGTGGCCGGTATGGATGCTGTCGAACCACGACATCGTTCGCTTCCCGACGCGCGTAGCCGGCGGCGACGAGCGCAGGGTGCGCGCCGCGCTGTTCTTGCTCATGACGCTTCGCGGCACGCCGGTCCTGTACTACGGAGACGAGCTCGGGATGCCGCAGGCCGACGTACCGCGTGAGCAGCAGCACGACATGGACGGACGGGACGGCGCTCGCACGCCGCTGCCGTGGAACGGCGCCTGGCGCAATCCGTGGCTGCCGCTCGCTGCGAAGGTTGGGCCCGTCGCGGCACAGCGCGACGACAAAGGTTCCTTCCTCAACTTCGCGCGCTCGCTGATCGAGCAGCGGCGAGAGAACCCCGACCTCGTCGCCGGCGCCTACGAGTCGTTGCCGTCGCCCGACGGCGTCTGGGCGTTCAGACGCGGCGACCGTACGACCGTCGCGGTGAATCTCTCGGACGACGCGGCCGAGCTCGACGGCAGGCTACGGCTCGCGCCGTGGGAGGGCGTCGTTCAGCGCATGTAGCGCCAGGCGTCCTGGATCACCGAGCGCTCGCCGACGACGATCTCCACCCGGCGCCCGAGGATCTGCTGCAGCGCATCGACGTCCGCGTCGTAGGGGTCGCCGACGGCGACCTCGACAACGCCCGAGTCCATGAACCGGACAGGCACCGCGAACATGCGGCGCGCGACCTCGAGCGGCAGCAGTCGCGCCGCCCGCGGGTCGAGTGGATGCCGGACGAGATCGACGTAGCGCAGGCTGAACTGCTCCGCGAGTGCGCTCGCCAGCTCGGGCTCGAACAGCCACCCGCGGGCCAGCAGCGTCTCGCCCAGGCGCATGCCGCTGATCCGGGAGGCCTCGAGCGCGGCGTCGAGCTTGTCGTTGGAGATCCAGCCCTTTCGCAGCAGGATCGTGCCGAGCATTGGGCGGACCTCGTCCTCGAAGTAGCCATGGTCGAGACGCGGCGCGGCCGCGCCCGAAGCGAGCCGCAAGCCGCCGCCGATGAAGCGCTTCTCAGTGCCGCCGCCCATCGGCCCGAATATCGGCGTTCGGCGGCCTCTGGATGATCACCCGACGGGTGGACGAGTTGAAAGCGGCAAAATGAGCGCGTGATCGATCTCCGCTCGGACACGCTCACGCAGCCGTCGCCCGCGATGCGAGAGGCGATCGCGAACGCCGCGGTCGGCGACGAGCAGAAGCGCGAGGACCCCACGGTCAACGAGCTCGAGCGGCGCGGCGCCGAGTTCCTCGGCCACGAGGAGGCCGTCTTCCTGCCGACCGCCACGATGGCGAACCAGATCGCGCTGCAGATCCTCGGACGGCCGGGCGACGCGCTCCTCGTCGAGCGCCACGCGCACATCATGCTCTCGGAGCTCGGAGGCCCGGCGGCGCACTCCGGGCTGCTCACGATCGGCCTGCAGGGAACCAAAGGACGGTTCTCGCCGGACCAGGTCGTCTCCGAGATCCGCGATCGCACGAGCGTCCACGTCGCGCCGACGCGAATCGTCGCAGTCGAGAACACACACAACAGCGCCGGGGGCCGTGTCTGGCCGCTGGAGGAGATCGACGCGATCGTCGCGACATGCCGGGAGCACGAGTTGGCCGTTCACCTGGACGGCGCCCGCCTCGTCAACGCCGCCGTCGCCTGCGGCGTGCCCTCGGCGCGCATCGCCGGCGCGTTCGACACGGTCACGCTCTGCTTCTCGAAGGGCCTCGGCTGCCCGCTCGGCGCCCTGATCGCGGGGTCACACGAGCTGATGCAGGCGGCGCGCCGGGGCAAGCACTACTTCGGCGGCGCGATGCGCCAGGCCGGGATCGTCGCGGCAGCTGCGCTCTACGCGCTCGACCACAATGTCGACCGCATCGCCGACGACCATGCGCGCGCCCGCCGCCTCGGCGAAGCCCTCGCGGAGGCGGGAGTCACCGTCGACCTGGATCAGGTGGAGACGAACTTCGTCCAGATCGACGTCGGCCCCGACCGCGCCGACGCGATCGAACGAATGAAGCAAAACGGCGTCCACGTCTCCACGACGGTCCATCCAACTGTCGTCCGCGCCGTCGCGCATCTAGACATCACCGACGACGAAATCGACGAGGCAATCTCGGCCATACCGCAAGCTCTCGGGTCAAGCGCAGCGGCCAGCGCGACGACCAGGGCCGCAGGCTAACGCGAGCGAAGCGACCGTTAGCCGGAGGCCGACCTCATGCGTGCCGCGAGCGCGAAGCCCTCGCGACACGCACCATCACCAAACAGCTGCCCAAACCCGCGTAGGGCGAGGAAAGCTTCGCGCGCGAAGGCGAGACCGCGTCTCGCCGTAGCGCAACCAAACAAACGCCAAGCCGAGGAGGGGGCCCGTGGGGGAACCTTGGCTCCCCCACGACGCTATTCGTACTGCAGCGCCTGCAGCACGTTGAGCCGCGACGCGCGGCGCGCCGGGAAGATCGCGGCGATGATCCCGACGAAGACGGCCGCGATCGCGAAGATGACCAGCTGGCCGATCGGCAGCGACAAGACGATGAAGTCGACGCGGGCGATCAGCAGCCCGGCGAGGATGATCCCGAGCCCGATGCCGATCGCGGCGCCGATCAGCGCGGTGATCACGCTCTCGTGCCGGATCATGCGCCGCACCTGACGGCGCGTCATGCCGATCGCGCGCAGCATGCCGATCTCGCGCGTGCGCTCGAACACTGTCAGCACGAGCGTGTTGACGATGCCGAACAGGCTGACGACGACGGACAGCGCCAGCAGCACGTAGAGGATGTTCAGGATCGAGCTGAGGCCGGAGATCTGGTTGTCGATGAACTTCTGCCGCGTCGCGGCCTTCGCGTTCGGGAAGTCCGTCAGTGTCTTGTCGAGCGCCGCCTGGTTCGCGTCGGTCTGGCCGCCCTTCATGACGACGAACGAGTAGAGGTTCTCGGGCTGCGCAGTGTGCGCGTCGAACACCGTCGTCGACATCGTCACGCGCCCGAACGGCGACCCGCCGGTCGGTGGGTCGAAGATGCCTTTGACGTTGAGGAGCTCCTGCGTCCCGTCTGCGAACGTGAGCGGCACCGGAGAGCCGATCTCGAGGTGATGGCTCTTGGCGTAGTCCTTGTCGATGAAGGCCCCGTCGGCGCCGAGATTCGCCAGCACGGAGGACGAGCCCTTCGTCCAGTCGAGGTTGAAGACGTTGGCCGCCGGCGGGTTGACCGCGGTGATGCCGATCTTGTGCCCGTACGCGAGCGCCTCGCCGGCGCGCACGTCGCTCACCTCGATCACGCCGGGCGTCTTCTTGACGGCTTGGGAGGCTGCGATCGGAATCGGCGTGAAGTTGTTCTGCGCCGTGATCGCGTAGTCGGCGTGGCGCCAGATGTCTTTCACGGCGCCCCGGAAGCTCGAGACGATGCCCGAGGCGAGGATCGATACCAGCGTGACGAGCGCGAGGCCGATCATCAGCGCCGAGGCGGTGGACGCGGTGCGCTGCGGGTTCCGGCGCGAGTTGTCACGCGCGAGCGCGCCGGCTGCACCGCCGATCTTCCTTGCGGGCCAGCCGAGCGTCCACGCGAGCGGGCCGATCAGCCGCACCGACAGGAGGGCGACGCCGATGAAGACGAGCAGGGCCCCGCCCAGCATCAGCAGCAGGATCTGACCGGTGCTCAGGTTGGAGACGAAGAGCCCGGCGAGCAGCGCTGCGAACCCGAGCGCCGTGAGCACGATGGCGGCGGGGAGGCGGAAGCGCGCCCAGCGCGACTCCGGCAGCGTCGCGCCCTCTCGCACCGCGGCGATCGGCGGTACGCGCGTTGCACGGAAGGCCGGCCGCATGCTCGCGAGCAGCGTGACGACGATACCGACGATTAGCGCCACGACGATCGTGCGGGTCTCGAGCGTCAGCCCGTTGTTCGGCAGCGTGAAGCCGACCGCGTCGAACAGCGAGAAGAGGCCCTTGGCGAGCGCGAGGCCGACGAACAGTCCGACGATCGACGCGAGCGTTCCCATCACGAGCGCTTCGAGCATCACCGAGCGGAGAACCTGCGAGCGCGACGCGCCGAGCGTCCGCAGCGTCGCG
>JBKOVW010000164.1:0-11535 GCA_046724095.1 Actinomycetota bacterium
CGGCGTCGCCAAGGAGATCAAGACCGACGAGTACCGCGTCGCGCTCACGCCTGCAGGCGCGCGCGAGCTCGTGCAACGCGGCCACGAGGTGACGATCGAGACGGGCGCCGGCGTCGGGAGCGCGTTCGCCGACGACGCGTATCGCGCGGCCGGGGCGCGCATCGTCGGCGTCGACGACGTCTGGGCGGACTCCGACCTGTTGCTCAAGGTCAAAGAGCCGATCGAGCCCGAGTACGGGCGACTGCGCGACGGGCTCGTTCTGTTCACCTACCTGCACATCGCCGCCGACGAGCCGCTGACGCGCGCTCTCGTCGACAGCGGCATCGCCGCCGTCGCGTACGAGACGGTCGAGACGAACAACGGCGCCCTGCCGCTGCTGGCGCCGATGAGCGAGATCGCCGGCCGTCTGGCCGCGCAGGCCGGCGCATACTTCCTCGAGAAGCCGCTCGGGGGCCGGGGCCTCCTGCTCGGCGGCGTCCCCGGCGTTGCGCCCGGGCGCGTAGTGATCATCGGCGGCGGGATGGTCGGCTACAACGCCGCCGTCATCGCAATCGGCCTCGGCGCCAACGTGATGATCCTCGAGCGGTCGCTCGATCGCATGCGCCATCTCGAAGAGGTCCTGTCCGGCCGCGTCAGCCTCGTGATGTCGTCGAGCCTGCAGATCGAGGAGTCACTCCGCGATGCCGACGTCGTCATCGGCGCGGTCCTGATTCCCGGCGCAGTGGCACCGAAGCTGATCACGCGAGAGATGGTTCGCGGGATGAAGGAGGGCGCCGTGCTCGCAGACGTCGCGATCGACCAGGGCGGGTGTGCGGAGACGTCCCGGCCGACGACGCACAGCGAGCCCGTGTACACCGTCGAAGGCGTGACGCACTATTGCGTCGCCAACATGCCGGGCGCGGTACCGATCTCATCGACGAAGGCGCTCACGAACGCGACACTCCCATACGCCGAGGCGATCGCGGAGCACGGCCTTGCAGATGCCATCGCGCGCGACCCGGCGCTGGCGCGCGGCGTGAACGTCCTCGACGGAAAGATCACGTACGAAGCCGTTGCGGACGCGCACGGCCTCGACTACCAGCCGCTCGAGGACGTCCTGCCTGGAGTCGCCGTCTGAGGGCTACGACGTCTTCAACGGCGAGTACTTGACGACGAGCCACGTCACACCCGCGGCGAGCGCGATCACCACCGCGATGTAGACGAACATGAGGAGCACCCCGAGGACGTCGAGCATGACCGACCTAGAATAGCTGCATGCCGAGGGCATGCATCATCGTGCTCGACGCCGTTGGCGCGGGCGAGCTTCCCGATGCGGAGGAGTACGGCGACGCCGGCTCCAACACGCTCGCGAACGTCGCGCGTGCCGTCGGCGGGCTGGACCTCCCGAATCTCGAGGCGCTCGGGCTCGGCAACATCGAGCCGCTGGAGGGCTGCCCGCCTCAGCCGGGCGCGCCTGCGGTCGCCGGCCGCCTGATCGAGCGGTCGAAGGGCAAGGACACCACGACGGGGCACTGGGAGCTGATGGGCGTCGTCACGCCGCAGCCGATGCCGACGTACCCGCACGGGTTCCCGCACGACGTGATCGACCCGTTCATGCACCAGACGGGCCGGGGTGTGATCGGCAACAAGCCGGCGTCGGGCACCGAGATCATCCAGGAGCTCGGCGAGGAGCATCAGCGCACCGGCAAGTGGATCGTCTACACCTCGGCTGATTCGGTCTTCCAGGTCGCGGCGCACGAAGAGACGATCCCGCTCGAGGAGCTGTACGACGGCTGCCGCATAGCCCGGCAGATTCTCATGGGCAAGCACGCCGTCGGACGCGTGATCGCGCGGCCGTTCGTCGGAACTCCGGGCAACTACGAGCGAACCGCGAACCGCCACGACTTCTCGCTCGAGCCGAGGCGCCCGAACTATCTGACGCTCGTGCGCGACACCGGGATGAAGGTGCACGGCGTCGGCAAGATCGGCGACATCTTCGCCGGCCAGGACATCGACGAGTCGCACCCGACGAAGTCGAACCTCGACGGCATCACGCAGACCGAGAAGCTGCTGCGCGAGCTGGACGACGGGCTCATCTTCACGAACCTCGTCGAAACGGACATGCTCTGGGGCCACCGGAACGACCCGGTCAACTTTCACCGCTGCCTGCAGGACTTCGACCGCCGTCTGCCGGACCTGCTCGACGCGCTGCGGCCGCAGGACCTCCTGATCCTCACCTCCGACCACGGTTGCGACCCGACGACGCCGTCGACCGACCATTCACGCGAACATGCGCTGCTGCTCGCCTACGTGGAGGGAAAGAACGCCGGCGGCCGCATCCACGAAGGCGAGTTCGCGGACGTCGGCGCAACCGTGAACCGCTGGCTCGGCGGCAAGGCCCCGTCGCGCGGAATCCCCGGCCAGCCGATCGTCGAGCACTGACCATTCACGCCGCCGAGCTCATTCGCCGTAAGCGCGACGGCGAGAAGATCCCGGCCGACGAGCTTTCCGAGCTCGTGCTCGAGTACGCACTTGGCAACGTCCCCGACTACCAGATGGCCGCGTTCGCGATGGCCGTCTACTTCCGCGGCCTCGACGGAGCCGAGACGTTCGCGCTGACGGACGCGATGATCCGCAGCGGCGAGACGATCGACCTGCACGCCGCGATCGGCCGCAAGGTCGTCGACAAGCACTCGACCGGCGGCGTCGGCGACAAGACGTCGCTGGCGGTCGGTCCGATCGTCGCGGCGTGCGGCGTGCCGTTCGGGAAGATGAGCGGCCGCGGGCTCGGGCACACCGGCGGGACGCTCGACAAGCTCGAGTCGATTCCCGGCTTCCGCGTCGAGCTGACGACGCAGGAGTTCCTGCAGCAGGTGCGCGACGTCGGCCTCGCGATCATCGGCCAGAGCGCGAACCTCGTCCCGGCCGACAAGCTCCTGTACGGCCTGCGTGACGTGACCGCGACGGTCGACAACGTCTCGCTGATCGCCGCCAGCATCATGTCCAAGAAGATCGCCGCCGGCGCGGACGCGATCGTCCTCGACGTGAAGGTCGGCGACGGCGCCTTCATGAAGACGATCGAGGACGCGCGCGAGCTGGCCGAGATGATGCTCGAGCTGGGCCGTCAGGCCGGGCTCGACATCGCCTGCGTGCTCACGGACATGGACCAGCCGCTCGGGCACGCCGTCGGGAACGCGCTCGAGATCCGCGAGACGATCGCCACCCTGCGCGGGGAAGGGCCGCCCGACTTCACGGAGCTCGTTCTGTCGGCGTCGGCGCACCTGCTCGCGTTCTCCGATCTCGGCATCGACGAGGCGACCGGCCGTGAGCGTGCGGTCGCAGCGGTGGCAGACGGCTCCGCGCTTGCGGCGTACGAGCGCTGGATCGCGGCGCAGGGCGGCGATCCCGCCGAGGACGCGCTGCCGGCCGCGCCCGTCGTGCGTGACGTCGAGGCTCCGCGTGCGGGCTACGTCGGCGCGATCGGCGCGGTGGACATCGGTCTGGCCGCGCTCCGCCTCGGCGCCGGGCGGCAGACGAAGGACGACGACATCGACCACGCCGTCGGCGTGCTCTGTCTCAAGAAGCGCGGTGACAGGGCCGCCGCCGGTGAGACGCTCGCCCAGGTGCATGCCCAGGACGACGAATCCGCGGCACGGGCCGCCGATGAGGTCCTCGCCGCCTACACGTTCGCGGACGACGCTCCGGCGCCGACTCCGATCGTGCTCGAGACGATCGGCTGATGCCCGAGCTTCCCGAGGTCGAGACGATCCGTCTCGCGCTCGAACCGCACGTCGTGGGCCGCACGTTCGAGCGGGTCGAGATCGCCGACCCGAGGCTCGTCCGCCCGTTCGAGCCCGTCGCGGTCGCCGCAGAGCTCGAAGGTGAGCGCGTCGCGGCGCTCGATCGCCGCGGCAAGTATCTGATTGTTCGGTTCGAATCCGGTCGCGTTCTCCTGATCCACCTCCGGATGACGGGGAGCCTGCGTCACGCAGCGGCGGGCAAGCTCGAGGATGACCCGTATCGCCGCGCTGTTGTCAGGTTAGACGACGGATCGGACGTCGCCTACCGCGACGTCCGCCGCTTCGGCACGTGGAACCTGCTCGAGCCGCACGAGCTCGACGACTACCTGGGCCGCCGGCTCGGCGGCGAGCCGCTCGAGCGTACGTTCACCGCACGGCGCCTCGGCGAACGGCTGGCCAACAGACGCGCACCCCTCAAGGCAGCGCTGCTCGACCAGCGCACGGTCGCCGGCCTCGGGAACATCTACGTCGACGAGGCGCTTTGGCGTGCGCAGATCCATCCGCTGCGCGAAGCCGGGACGCTCGACGCGGCCGAGCTCTCTCGACTCGCCGCAGCGATCCGCGAGGCGCTCCGCGCGGGCATCACGCGCCAGGGCGCGAGCCTGCGCGACTACGCGCAGCCCGACGGCCGGCGCGGCCGCGCCCAGGAGCGCTTCCGCGTCTACGGCCGCACGGGCGAGCCGTGCCCGCGGTGCGGCACGCCGATCGAGAAGATCCGCGCCGGCGGCCGCGGCACCTGGTACTGCCCGAGGTGTCAGGTTCAGGCTGCGACCCGCTCGGCCAGCCGGCCTTCGCGGTCGAGGCGCCAGAGCTCCGTGTAGCCGCCGATCGGCCGGCCGTCGATCAGGATCTGCGGCACCGTCCAGCCGCCGGTCAGGTCGAAGAGCTTCTGCCGGAAGGCCGGATCCTCGTCGAGGGAGATGTCCTCGAACTCGATCCCGCGCGACTCGAGGAGCGCCTTGGCGCGGACGCAATAGCCGCACCAGCGCGTGCTGTAGACCTGCACTCTCGCCATCTGATGTTGTAACGAAGAAGTCGCCGAAGTGGTTCCTTCCACTCCCGAAACTAGACTGGCGGAGCCATGGCCGGACGCGGCTATAAGACCGAGGCCGTCGTGCTGCGCTCGTTCCGCCTCGGGGAGGCGGACCGGGTGCTGCACCTGTACACGCTTGCCCGCGGCCGGGTCGGCGCTGTCGCGAAGGGGATCCGCAAGACGAAGTCGCGGTTCGGCGCCCGGCTCGAGCCGCTCTCGCATGTCGAGCTGTTGCTGCACGAGGGCTCGGGCGAGCTGCAGACGGTCACCGGGGTGGAGCTGCTCCACTCGCACCACGCCGTGCGTGAGCGGCGGTACGGCCTCGGCGTCGGGCTCGTCGGCGCGGAAGCGATGCTGCGCCTCTTCACCGAGCAGGAGGCCAACCCGCGCGCGTTCGAGGCGCTGACCCGCTTCCTCGACCTGCTCGACGAGCTGCCGGCCCGCGACAGCCGGCCCGCGCTCGACCCGCTCGCGCTCTCGTTCCAGCTGAAGCTCCTCTGGCTCTCCGGCTACCTGCCGCACCTGACGAGCTGTGCGAACTGCGGCAGCCGCGACGATCCGCTGATCGGCTACTCGGCGGCCGCTGGTGGCGCCGTCTGTGCGGCGTGCCGTGCCGACGCGCTTGCGCTGTCGCCGGCCGGCATCGCCGGCATCGAGTCACTGCTCGCGCGGCCGCTCGCCGAGGCGGGCGACGTCGGCATCACCGACCGTGCCGCCCGCGACGCGCTCGCCGTGATCACCTCGGCGTACGAGTACTTCGGGAACTTCCGGCTGCGCACGCTGCGCAGCGCCTAGCGCTCGCCGTCCTTCTCGATGTCCTCGGCGACGAGCTCCTTGAACGGTTGCAGCTTCTCGAACAACTCCTCCGGCGGCACGTCGCGAGCGTCCGGGCTCAGGAGGTAGGGCGCGGCGTCCATCGCCGTCTTCCAGGCGACCTCGTTCACGTCCTCGTCGGCTCCGTCCGCCTGCTCCAGCGGCTCGACGCCGTCGAGGTAGACGTTGGTGAAGCCGTCGCGCTCCTGCTCGTGGTACTTGATGCGCGCTCGGCGGCCCTCGAGCCCCGGCAGCTTCGCCGCGATCCCCTCCTTGAAGGTCGAGTACTCCTTGCCCTGGTCGTCGACGAGGACGAAGCGCGTGTTGCCGGACCTCGTCTTGAAGGCCTTCACCTCGCTGACACGGACTTCGCTCTCGGGCACCTCACCGGCGTACCCGTTTGCGAGGATTCGAGGCGTGGAGCTCCCCGAGCCCGACTTCCCTACGTCTGCCGGGCGGCCGTGGCGGACGCCGGACGCGGAGCCCGTCGACCGGCGCGGCGAGCTGGCCGCCGATGCGCGCCGGCTCGACGACGACCAGGCGGCGGAGCTCGCAGCCTGCGCCTGGCGTCTCTGGATGGCCGCGCGCGACGTTTCCGGCGGCCGCGCGTTCCTCGCGGAGGCGCTCGACCGGCCCGACGCTCCGCGGTCGCGCTGGCGCGCGCTCGCGCTCTACGGCGACGGCCTGCTCGCGTACTGGGACGGCGACGCGGCCGCGGCGCGCGCTCGCAGCGAGGAGGCGCTCGAGATCGCACAGGAGCTCGGCGACGAGGAGGCGCTCGTGCTCGCGCACCTCGGCCTCAGCCGCGCGCTGCTCGAGCAGGGAGATCACGGGCGTGCGCGCGAGCATGCCGTCGAGTCGCGGCGACACGCGTCGCAGTTCGGCGAGGCGATGGGCCAGGCGCCGATGCACATGGAGGCTCAGGCCGCGCGCGCGGCGGGTGACTACGACGAGGCGGCGGCCGTGTTCGAGCAGAGCCTCGCCCTCAACCGGCGCATCGACGACCCGAGCATGGTCCCGGTCGAGCTGCAGAACCTCGGGATGGTGGAGATCCGCCGTGGCAACGTCGATGCCGCCGAGCGCTACTTCGCGGAGCTCCCGCCGGCGGCGGACGCGTACGGCCGCTTCAACGACGCCGCGGTGGCATTCGGGAAAGGGGACGCCCTGCGTGCGCAGCAGCTCCTGGCCGGTGTCGAAGACGACGCGTTCGCCTCGGACGACCGCGCCGACCTCGACTGGCTCAGGGAACAGGTCGCATGCGCCGTTCGCTAGGTGCCGGGCTCGAGCTCGACGACGACACCGGCCGCATCGACGTCGACGCCGTTCACGACTATCTGGCGAACCAGTCGTACTGGGCGAAAGGGCGGCCGCACGACGTCGTCGAGCGCCTCGTCCGCGAGGCGGAGCGCGTCGTCGGCCTCTACGACGACGGTCGCCAGGTCGGCTTCGCGCGCGCGTTCACCGATGGGGTCGCGCTCGTGTATCTGGCCGACGTCTACGTCCTCCCGGAATACCGCGGCCGCGGGCTCGGCGTCGAGCTGATTCGCGAGATGGTCGAAAACGGCCCGTACGCGGAGCTGCGCTGGATCCTGCACACGCGCGACGCGCACGGGCTGTACCGCAAGGTCGGCTTCGGCGGGCCGTCCGAGCGCGTGATGGAACGGGGTTAGGCTAGCTCCCTTTCGGCGTCTGCCAGTCCCGCTCGAGCGCGTCGTCGAGCCACGCCCGCACGCCGCCGATCGGCAGCCGCTCCTGCGCGAGGGAGTCGCGATCGCGCACGGTCACTGTGTCGTCGGTGAGCGTCTGCTCGTCGATCGTGAACGCCCAGGGCGTCCCGATCTCGTCCTGCCTGCGATAGCGCCGGCCGATTGCGCCGTTGTCGTCGTATTCGACGGCGTGGCGTTTGCGCAGTTGTTCGTAGAGCCCGCGCGCCTTCGTCACCATTCCCTCGTCCTTGGCGATGAGGGGGAGGATCGCCGCCGTGACCGGCGCGATCTCAGGATGCAGGCGCAGCACCGTGCGCTCGCGCTCGCCGACGACCTCCTCGTCGTACGCGTCGACCAGCATCGCGACGATGATCCGCTCGAGGCTGACGGCCGGCTCGATCACGTGCGGCACGTAGCGGTCACCGTCGGGCGCGACGTACTCCAGCTTCGTCGTCGAGAACTCCGTGTGCCGGGTCAGGTCGAAGTTGCCACGGTTCGCGACGCCCTCGAGCTCCGACCAGCCGATCGGATAGTCGTACTCGATGTCGCTCGTCCCCTGCGAGTAGTGGGAGCGCTCCTCGGGACCGTGCTCGCGCACGCGCAGCCTGCTGCGGCGCAGTCCGTACCGCAGGTACCAGCCGAGCCGCTCGTCGATCCAGTAGCGGTACCAGCGCTCGGAGTCGGCCGGCGGCACGAAGAACTCCATCTCCATCTGCTCGAACTCGCGCACGCGGAAGAGGAAGTTGCCGGGCGTGATCTCGTTGCGGAACGAGCGGCCGATCTGCGCGATACCGAACGGCGGCCGCCGTCGGGCGAGCTGCAGCACGTTCTTGAAGTTGATGAAGATGCCCTGCGCCGTCTCCGGACGCAGGAACGCGCGCGAGCCCGAGTCCTCGACCGGCCCGACGGTCGTCTGGAACATCAGGTTGAACTGGCGCGGCTCGGTGAGGTCGCACTCCGAGAACTCGCCGGGATGCTTGCTCGGCTTGCGGCCGCACTGCGAGTCCTCGAGCTTGTCCGCGCGGAAGCGCAGCTTGCAGGTGCGGCAGTCGACGAGCGGGTCGGTGAAGCCCTCGACGTGGCCCGACGCCTCCCAGACCCGGGGGTGCAGGATCACGGCCGAGTCGAGCGCCACGATGTCGTCGCGTTCGAGCACCATTGCCTCGAACCAGCGCTGGCGGATGTTGTTCTTCAGCAGGACGCCGTAGTGCCCATAGTCGTACGTGGAGCCGAGGCCGCCGTAGATCTCCGACGACGGGAAGACGAAGCCGCGCCGCCGCGACAGCGACACGATCTGATCCATCGTCACGGTGTCGACCGCCATGTCCCGCCGGACAGTATCTAGCGGACTGCTGCTGCTAACGATCCGGCGGCGATGAGGATGGCGGCCGTGATCGCGACGACGAGCAGCGGCGAGACGCCGCCTCCGCCGTCCCCTTCGCGGTGGCCGGTCGACGCCGCGGCTGCGCCGAGGCGCGCCTGCAGCGCGCGCGTGATGTCGCTCTGCGCGGTCGAGTAGACGCGGACGTCCTCGGGCATGCTCGCGAGTGCCTGGCGATAGCACGCGACCGGATACGTGTTGTCGATGCGTCCGTCCCGCCAGTCTTCCAGCACCCGGGCGCCGCACGACGGCGCCGCAGCGCTAGGGCCGGTGAACGAGAGTGCCATCAGCCCGACGGCTGTGGCGGTAAAAACGAGCATGCGTCGCCAACCCTGGCCCATTGGAGAAAGGGTGCCCGACGACTGTGAGGGGAAACCTAAGTGTCGCTAAGAAGTTTCTAAGACCTTTGCTGACAATCTCGGGCCGATTAGCCTGGAAACGTGCCGGTCGAGCTCCACATCGTCTCCGACTCCACGGGCGAGACCGCCGCGCGGCTGGTGCTGGCGCTCGAGGCACAGTTCCCGGAGCAGGAGTTCGAGGAGGTGCGCCATCCGCGTTGCGAGACGATCGAGGATCTCGAGCGGGCCGTCACCTCTGCGCGGGGACATGCGGCAGTGGTCGTGTACACGCTCGTCGACCAGGAGATGCGCGACGCGATGCGCCGGCTCTGCCGCCGCGCGCGCGTGCACTACTGCGACCTGCTCGGCCATCCCATCGACGCCGTCGCACGCGTCTCCGGGCAGGCGGCCAGCAGGATGCCGGGGTCACGCGCTCCGCTCAACCCTGCGTACTTCCGCCGAATCGAGGCGATGGAGTTCGCCGTGAAGTACGACGACGGCGTGGGGGCGGGGCTCGACGAGGCGGACATCGTCCTCGTCGGCGTCTCACGCACCTCGAAGACGCCGCTGTCGATCTACCTCGGCTACCTCGGCCACAAGGTGGCGAACGTGCCGATTGTCAAGGGGATCGCACCACCGAAGGAGCTGTTCGAGCTCGACCCGGTGAAGATCGTCGGCCTCACGATCAACGCCGACCGCCTCGCGGACATCCGCCGGGCGCGCGTCCGCAACCTCGGCGCGAACAACCGCCGCTACGCGGAGCTCGCCGAGGTCTACGACGAGCTCGAGGAGGCCTCCACCGTCCAGCGGCGGCTCGGCTGCCCCGTGATCGACATCTCGGAGCTCTCGATCGAGGAAACGGCGCAGCAGATCCTGCGCACCGTCGAGAGCCGGCGGGCAGAAGCGGCGTCCGCACGCGCGACGTGAGGCCCAAGCCGCCGGTGCCCTGGTGGCGCTGGGCGATCTGGTGGGCGACGCTCGGCGTCGCGCTCGTCATCTTCTACGTCATCCTGACGCCGCTCTGGCTCGGGCTGCGCGGCCTCGCGTGGGTCGCGGAGATCAGGGCTAGGCAAAGAAGATAGAGATAGCTATACTCGGCGCGCCGCGAGGAGGACTCGCGGTAACCGTCAACCGGGGAGGACCATCTTGCGCAGGCTCATGGCGCTCGTTGCGCTGCTCGCCGCCGTGCTCGTACTCGGGGCTATGCCCGCGGGTGCGATCACCGGCAACTACACCGACGACACGATTCACCCGTATGTCGGGCTGATCGCGTTCTACGACAAGGATGACGTCTTCACGCACCGCTGCTCCGGCTCGCTGCTCACGCCGAGGGTGTTCCTGACCGCCGGGCACTGCACCGACGCGGCCACGGGCGCGACACATGCCCGCATCTGGTTCCAGCAGGACGCCGGCGTCGGCTTCGACGGCACGAACCCAGCGCCCAGCGGCTATCCCGTCGCGAGCGACGTCACGTCGCACCAGCTCTACAACTTCGGCTTCGCCGACAGCCTGCCGCTGCCGGACCTGCACGACGTCGGCCTGGTGATCCTGGACAAGCCGATCGCCGTAGGCGACGAGGGTTACGCGGGCGGTTTTGCGTCGCTCGCCTCCGTCGGCTCACTCGACAGGCTCGCAACGCAGCGCGGCCGGCAGGACGCGACGTTCACGGCGTCGGGCTACGGGCTCTCGCTCTCGAACCCTGTGAAGACGGTGTCGTTCGGCAAGCGCCTGATGGCGACGGAGCAGCTGATCAACCTCCAAAGCCACCTGACCGACGGCTTCAACATCCAGACCACCGCCAACCCGGGCCACGGGAAGGGCGGGACGTGCGGCGGCGACTCCGGCGGACCGCTGCTCTACGACTCCACCAACACGATCGTTGCCGTCAACTCGTTCGGCCTCAACCAGTGGTGCCGCGGCAACGACTTCATGTATCGGATCGACCAGGCTGCCGTGCAGTCGTGGATCCGGGCGACGATCGGCGAGGCCCTGTGGGCGCTCGTGCGCGTTGCGAATCTCTAGGTAGAAGCCCTCACCTAGACGGCGAGCGGCCCCAACTCCCCCGGGGCCGCTCGCCGCTTTCGTGGCAGGCTCTTTCGGTGGCACGCGTGGCGATCGAGCCGTACTCGGAGCGCTGGACGCGCGACTTCGCGCGGCTCGCGCGCCGAATTCGCTCGGTGCTCGGCGACCGTGCGCTGCGCATCGACCACATCGGCTCGACCGCGGTGCCCGGGTTGGCCGCAAAGGACCGGATCGACGTGCAGGTGGCCGTGGCGGATCTGCGGGATGCGAATCCGCTCGGTGCCGCAGCTTTTCCGAGCTCGGGCCGTTCGACGATCATCGTCCGCCCGGCTCGGACACCGGGAGCGAGCATTGGCAGAAGCGGTTCTTCCAGACCGACGACGGAGAGCGTCCCGCGAACGTCCACGTTCGCCTCGAGGGCCGCGCAAACGAGCGCTACGCGCTTCTGTTCCGCGACTACCTG
>JBKOVW010000254.1:0-8052 GCA_046724095.1 Actinomycetota bacterium
GCTCCGTCGTCCTCGGCGATCAGGGCGACGCCTTTCGCGATCGTGTCCTCGACGTCTTCGGCCACGGTCTCCCAGGGCTCGTCGAAGAACGGCGGCTTGTCGAGCTCCCGCTGGAACTCGTCGCGCAGACGGCGCAGAAGGTCGAGGTCCTGCTTGTCGGCGTCGCGGATCGTCACCGGTAGCGGAGGGCGAGGAGGAGGAAGTGTGCGCTCAAGTTCTCGAACGGATGGAAGCGGGCGCCCGCGGCTCGGACGTCCGTGGTGTCAGGGTAAAAGGCGAGGACAGCCTTGCGCAGCCCGAGGTCGCCGGCGGGCCAGGCCTCCGGCCGGGCGAGATAGCGCGCGAGGAACCAGTCGGCACTCCACTCGCCGATGCCGCGCAGCGCCGTGAGCCGTGCCTTCACGTCCTCATCCGGGAGCGCCGCGAGCGCCTCGAAGTCGAGGTCGACACGGGCGAGGCCGAGCACGTACTCCGCCTTGCGCCGCGAGAAGCCGAGCGCCATCAGCTCCTCCTCGCTCGCGAGCGCCACGCGCTCCCGCGTCGGAAAGGCGACGGCCAGCTCGGCCGGCTCGCCGAAGCGCTCGACGAACCGGCTGCGGACCGCGAATGCCGCGTGCAGCGAGACCTGCTGAGCGGTGACGGACGACACGAGCGCCTCGAACGGGTCCGGCGCGAGCGGCGGGCGGAAGCCGGGGAAACGCTGCACTGTCGCAGCGAGCACCTCCTCCCCCTGCGCGAACGCGTGGAAGGTCTCGAGCTCGAAGTCGAGCCCGAGCAACTTGCTCACGACCGGCTCGATCAGATCGTCGAGCGGCTCGGCGTTCACGCCGCCCGGCGCCTCGGTGATGCGCACCTCGCGCCCGGCGATCACCCGGTGGAGGCCGCCGTCGTGCCAGACGTTGGCGCGGTCGACGCCCCAGAACGTGAAGCGGTCGAGCGACGTGCCGAAGTCGTACGGCTGCGGAACCGGGATCAGCGTCACGACGCTGAAGCTAGCCACAGCGGCCATGTCCGGGGCCTGGCCCTGGACATGGCTACTGAGACGCAGCCAGCGGCTCGCGCAGATCTAACTGCCGCCGACGCCGGCAGCGGTCAGCAGCACGAGCACCAGTGTCGTCGCCGCGAGCACGCCGTGAAGCCCGGCCCACTCCATCCGCAGCCTCCTTGTCGAAGCGCCCCTTGACTACGCCGTTCTTGCTTTTCCGTGGAGTCGCAAACCTGCGCCCGCTCGACGCGCTGAGCGCTAGCGGCGCCGAAAGCGCACGTACAGATACGTCGGCACGAGCCACACGAGCGCGAACACGACGAGCGTCGACGCAGAGGCGCCGCCGAGCAGCCACGTCACCGCCAGCACGAGCGCGAGCACCAGGTTGAAGACGACGTACGCGCCGCTGACGACGACGACCACGACGTCGTGCACCGTGGTGTGAGCCGACTCCAGGAGCGACGGCCGCGAAAGCCCCGAGAGCGCACGCCGCAGGTCGCCGCGTGAGCGGGCGGACAGCGCCCGCTGACTCCGGCGGGAGAACTCCTCCAGGGTGAGGTAGCCGCGCGCGTACCCCTCCCGCAGGCGCAAAGCCGCGCGCTCGCGGTCGATGTCGCCGGCGAGCGCCACGCGTCGCTGCGCGAGCGCGAAGACGAGCCAGGCGAAGAGGCGAAACAGCACGAGCTCTCCTAGAAGTGCGACGTGAGGCCGGCGCCGCTCGCGTCGCCCTCCCCGTCGACGGACGCCTCTTCCCCGCCGCCGTCCTGCGCGGCCTCGTACCAGGAGTACGCGTACTTGCCGTCGTCGAGGTCCTTGGCGAACTTCGAGAGCTTCAGCGGATGGAAGGTGTCGCACATCACCGCGAGCTCGTGCGTCTCGTGCATGCCGATCGACTTCTCCGCGAGCCCCGGCTGCGGCCCGTGCGGCAGCCCCGAGGGATGCAGCGTGATCGAGCCGACGTCGACGCCGCGCCGCGAGCCGAACTTGCCGGAGACGTAATAGATCATCTCCTCCGACTGCAGGTTTGAGTGGTGGTACGGGATCGGCACCGCGAGCGGGTCGAAGTCGAGCTTGCGCGGACAGAACGAGCAGATCACGAAGTTCTGCCCCTGGAACGTCTGGTGCGACGGCGGCGGCTGGTGGATGCGGCCGGTGATCGGCTCGAAGTCGTGCACCGAGAACGTCCACGGATAGAGGTAGCCGTCCCAGCCGACGACGTCGAACGGGTGGTAGTCGACGACGTACGTCTGGTAGCCGCCGCGCACGCGCACCTTGACGGGGAACTCGCCCTTCTCGCGGTGGGTGTTCAGCTCGGTCGGCGGGTGGATGTCGCGGTGGTAGTACGGCGCGCCCTCGAGCATCTGCCCGTACTGGTTTCGATAGCGCCGCGGGATCTCGATCTGGCCCGGGCTCTCGAAGACGAGGTGGCGCTGCTCGCCCTCGGGGCGGAAGCGGTAGGTCGTCCCGCGCGGGATGACGACGTAGTCGCCCTCCTTGTACGAAACGTTCCCGAAGATCGTCTCGAGCGTCCCGGTGCCCTCGTGCACGAACACGACCTCGTCGCCCTCGCCGTTGCGGAAGAAGTAGTCCATCTGCTCCTTGGGACGGCAGAGGGAGATCTCGACGTCGTTGTTCCACATCAGCACGCGGCGGCCGGTGATCTCGTCGCCGCGCGCGTCGACGTCGTACGTCTTGAAGTGGCGGTGCGCGTGGGTGTCGGGCACCCATTCCTTGCGCTCCAGCTCGTCGAAGTCGCCCACCTTCATCACCCGGCACGGGGACTGCAGGTGGTACAGGATCGACTCCATCCCGACGAAGCCCTCCATGCCCATGACCTCTTCGGTCAGCAGCGTTCCGTTGTCACGGAACTGCGTGTGGCGCTTCCTCGGAACGTCCCCCAGGCGCTGGTAGAACGGCACGGCTACATCGTATCGAGGGCCATTCGGGCCAGCCGGGCGCCGACCGCCGGCGCGAACTTGAACCCGTGGCCGCTGCAGGGCGAGCCGATCACGACGCGTCCGCGGCGCTCGAGGATGAAATGCTCGTCCGGAGTGGTCGTGTACATGCACGTCTCCGCCCCTACGGGATCGGGGTCGGCGTCGGGGTACGTACGCGCCACCCACTCTGCGACGCGCTCCACGAGCACCGGGTCCGGCCCGCCCTCCTCGTCCGGGCCTACGCGCGCGCCGGCGTGGTGCGTCCCCGCCTTCAGGCCGTGCACGGGATCGTGCAGGGAGTACAGCGCGTGCCCGCGCGTGACGGGGTCGAGCTGGACGACCGACGGCAGCGGCCCGCCGTCGCGGCGGAAGTACGCGAGCGTCTCGCGCGTCGTGATCACGGGCAGGTCGCCGAAGAAGCGAGTGACCCACGGCCCGGCGGTGAGGACGACGACCGGGGCGTCAAGGTCGTCGAGCGCGTCGATGCGCGTGTGCTCGACGAGCTCCGCCCCATGGGCGAGCGCGCGGTCGACGAATGCGCGATGCGCGAGATCGGCCCGGACGATTCCAGCCTCGGGCTGGAAGAGCGCGCTCCAGCCGTCGGGCACGCCGACGGGCCAGCGTGCGCGCGCCGCCTCCGGTGACAGCAGCTCGTACTCCGCCCCGGCGGCGTCGAGCGCGGCGCTCGATCCGAGGGCCGGATCGTCCACGAGCTCGAGCAGGCCGTTCAGCTCGAGCAGCTCGACGCCCGCCTCGCGCTCGAGCTCCCGCCAGCCGGCGAACGCCTCCTTCGCCAGTTGGACGAATTCGACGTCGGGATACGCGAGCCGCACGATGCGCGAGCGGCCGTGGCTCGAGCCACGGTTGTGCCCGACGTCGAACTGTTCGTAGAGCGTGATGTCGCGGCCGTCGCGCGCGAGCGCGTACGCCGTCGCCGAGCCTATGATTCCCGCGCCGACGACCGCGACGTCGGCCACTACGCGAGCGGCACCGCGATCTGAACCTGCTCGACGCCCTCGGGCCCGGCGAGATAGATCTCCCGCGCCGGCCCCGCTGAATCGCGCTCGTGCTCCTTGATCCAGCGATAGACGGCGTCGTACGCGCCGAGGATCTCCGGGAACCGGCACTGCTCGCCGCTGATCTCCGTGAAGGCGATCTCGCCCGCGGGGAGGCGCTTGTCGCCCTCGGCGTGGGGCACGCAGACCTCCACCGGGCCGTCCTCCTCGTGGTTCACCGGCCCGTGGTAGAGCACGAAGCCGGGCTCGGGCGCGCCGTCACGGCCGAGCTCGCGGAAAGTGTCGACGATGAACGGCTCGAGGTCGGGCACGAGCACATGCTTCGTCCGGCTGACGTAGGGCTGCTCCTCGACCTGCCTGGTGAGGACGTCGTACATGGGCTCCTCCTTCAGGATCCGCTTGACGTAGCGGAGCACCCGGCGCCGTTCGGCGAACTCGTCAACCGCCTCCCGTTCGTACGCGTCGATCCGGTCGACCGACGGATCGCGCAGGAACGAGCGCAGCTCGACGAGCGGCATGCCCGCGCGCCGCAGCAGCGCGATGAGCGTCGCGATTCGCAGCTGCTCCGGCCGGTAATAGCGGTAGCCGCTGTCGGGATCAACCCACGCCGGAGGCAGCAGGCCGTTCTCGCCGTACAACCGGAGCGCCTTCTGCGAGAGCCGCGACGCGTCCGCGAACTCGCCGATCGGCATCAGGTTCTCCATGACGGCGTTCACGCTGAGGCCTCCCCTTGGGTCAGAGTCAAGCCTACGGCGCGAGGATCTCGGCGCGATGGCCGTGGCTGCGGGCAAGCCGCGTGTCCGCGCCGCGACGCCATCAGACAATGGTATTTCGGAGCGTCCCGATCCGCTCGACCTCGAGCTCGACCACGTCGCCGGCCTGGAGCCAGCGGCCGTCGCCGTGCTCGAGGATGCACCCCGTCCCGACCGTCCCTGAACCGAGAACGTCACCCGGGAGAAGGTGCGTGTTGCGGGCTGCATGCGCGACGATCGTGTCCCATGAGTGATGCATGTCGGCGAGGTTCCCGCGCGAGCGCTCCTCACCGTTCACGCGCGCGACCATCGCGCCGCTGCTGCCGTCGAATTCGTCCGGCGTCACGACGACCGGGCCGAGGCTGGTCGCGAAGTCCTTCCCCTTCGACGGGCCGAGGCCGACGCGCATCTCCGCGCGCTGGAGATCGCGCGCGGACCAGTCGTTCATGGTCGTGAAGCCGCCGATCTGCCCGCCCGCGCCGATGATCGCGGCCACCTCCAGCTCGTAGTCGAGCTCGTTCGTGTCGGGCGGCTTCGGGATCTCGTCGCCTGGGCCGTAGATCGCAGCCGGGTTCGAGAAGTAGAAGACCGGGATCTCGTACCACTCCTGCGGCACTTCGAGCCCGCGCGACGCGCGCGCCGTCTTGACGTGCTGCTCGAACGCATAGAAGTCGCGCACCGACGGCGGGTGCAGCACCGGCGCGCGCAGGTCGACCTCTGCGAGGTCGTACTCGGCGTGGTGCCGCGCGTTGCCGCCGCCCGTGAAGAACGACTGCAGCGTCTGCGCGGCGAGCTGGATGACCTTGTCGCCCTCGATCAGGCCCGGCCAGCCGCGCTCGAGCCGTAGCTCGCGCGGTGTGAACATACAGAGTCTCACGGTTCTGTGTGAACGACGACGTCGGCGATCTGAGGACGCACGCGCCGGATCTGCTCCTCGATCTCGCTCGCGCGCGCGTGCGCGTCGCTCAGCCGGCTCCCACCCTCGAGCCCAAGCGTGAGATGCGCGACGAGGCCGTCCTCCGTCTGGAGGAAACGCAGCTCACGTGCGTCCTGGCCGGTGATGTCACGAACGATGCGCATGACGACGTCGCGCTCGGCCGTGTCGTCCGCCACCCGGCGGCCCTCGCCCGCCTCGGCGAGCGGCTCGAGGTGCGTCTGCACCGAGTCGACCTCCGGCGCGGCCTCCTTGATCGCCCGCTCGACCTCTGTCGCGACCTCGTGGGCCTCTTCGAGCGTCAGCTCGCCGGGCAGCTTGAGGTGGAGCGACACCTCCGTCCGTCTGCCGACGTACAAGACGCTGACGTTGTGCACCTCACGCACACCCGGAATGCCGAGCGCCGCCGAGTGCGCTCGGTCGCGGATCGCCTCCTCGTCGTGCGCGGGCTCGACGTGCACGACGACGTCGCTGCCGGGGAGCGCGTCGTGCAGCGCCGCCTCGACGCGGTCCGCGGCGGCATGCCCCTGCCCGACCGCGGCGTCCGGCGGAACGGTGATCACAACGTCCGCGAACTGCCGTGCGCCCGCCTGCCGCATGCGTAGCCGGTCGAGCGTCACCGCGGGCTCGATGCCGGCGATCGCCGCGAGGGCGGCAGCCTCGGCATCGGCCGGCGCGCGGTCCATCAACACGTCCACGTTGCGCTTCATCAACCGAGCTGCCGCAAGCAGGACGAGGACTGCGACGAACAGCGCCGCGGCCGAGTCGGCGCGGACGTGACCGGCCCGCACGAGCAGCAGGCCGATCAGCACGGCGCCGGAGCCGGCGAGGTCGCTGCCGAAGTGGATTGCGTTCGCCGACAGCGCCGCGCTCGAGTAGCGCCTCGAGGCGCGCCAGCTGACGACCGTACGGCTGAGGTCGATGATCATCACGACAACGATCACCGTGAGCGCGTACCAGGTCGCCTCGACAGACGTCTCGCGGCTGCCCACGAGGTGCGTGATCGCCCGCCACGCGATGAAGCAGCTGACGAGCGACAGGATCGCCGCCTCCGCGAGCGCGCCGAGGTGCTCGGCCTTGCCGTGCCCGTACTGATGTGCCACGTCGGCGGGCCGGACGGCGACGCCGACGGTGAAGAAGGTCAGCAGCGCTGCGATCAGGTCGGTGCCCGAGTGCGCGGCCTCCGAGACGAGGCCGAGGCTGTGCGAGGCGAGACCGGCGCCGAGCTTGAGCGCGATCAGCGCGACTGCCGCACCGACCGAGACGAGCGCTGTACGCCGCTGGGGATGCACGCGGCTAGTGAAACAGAAAGACGAGCCGGCCTTGCCAACGCAACGCGGGCGGCCCTGGGTTCCCCGAAGTTGAGAAGAGCCCGCCGAGGCGGGCTCTTCAGGCTTACGAGTTCGCGATGTCGCCGGTGAACTGCTCGGTGACGCCGTTCGTGCCCTTGTCCTGCCAGTGGTGGAAGGCGAGGGACTTGTCCGGCGAGCTGTACTCGAAGTTGAACTTGCACCCGGCGTAGCCCAGCGAGCACGTGAACTTCACCTGCGCGCCCGAGCCGAAGAACGCCGCGATGAAAGCCGACGTGTCGCCGATGCACGCGGCGTTGCACGTCGCGTTCGGGTTGAACGTGCCGCCCGACACGGTGCCGGTGAGGTACCCGCGGAGCTTGCCGTGCACGCCGGCTTTCACGAGATGGCCGTGTTTGCCGGTCGTGTCGCATGCGCCCGGGCTCTGGCCCGCGATCGTGACGAACGTTCCCTTGTCCTTGCGCGTGACGCGGAACGTCCCGTTCCCGTTCGGCTTGACGCTCCACGTGCGCTTGCTCGTGTCGGTCGCCCAGACGTTCTGCTGACATGTCCCATGGTCGGGCACGGTGATCTGGGCGGAGAAGCGGCTGTTGTGGCCCTGGTTCTTGCCCTTGCCTTTCCCGCCGGGATCGGCGAGAGCGGCCGCCGCGAGGGCCAGCGCGGCCGCGAGCAAGACGGCTGTTGTGAGTATGCGTTTCATCTTCGAGTAGATGCCGCGCGGGGTTTGGGCTTGCGCCGCGCTCAGGCGCTCTCGAGCGGCCAGATGACGACGTCCTGGCGCGCCGAGTAGTGCACCGCGGGGTCGCCCTGCGACACCTCGACGGGCGGCATCGTGTTCAGGTCGACGTGCGCTTCCGCCGGCTGCAGGGGCCAGGGGCGGTGGTGGATATCGGCCTGGTAGAGCGCCTCCTCGTGCTCGGCGTAGAGGCAGTACCGCTCGGTGAGGAAATCCTCGAGCGAGCCGGGCTCGGCGTTGAAGACGTCCCCGTTCGGGCGGCACGCGGCGCTGAACGCCTTGCCGTCGTCGCGGCTGCAGTCGTAGAGGATCTGGTCGCCGCGACGGCGCACCGAGATTTCGGCTTCGAAGTAGGGCAGCCGGTACAGGCGCCGCGCCGCCT
>JBKOVW010000339.1:0-4801 GCA_046724095.1 Actinomycetota bacterium
GCGCGAATGTAGTCGTTGATCCTCGCCTGCGGGATTGGCCTCGACGGCGGCTCGACCGTGCGCCTAGGCCTCAAATGCTCTCACCAAACTCGTCTGAATCCTTTCTGTAAAACGACAAAACCGCTGCAAGCAGCGGCCCAGGAATCCTCGTCGTTGCGACTCGGTTGAACCCCGCTGAGCTCAAGCTCGCGAGGTGAGGAACATGGGCGCTCCTACTTGCAGGGTCACAGCGTAGCAACCTCAGAAATCTCGGCACGGAGGCCGTCGAGCGAGAGGGTGATTTGCTCGCCGCCGCGCTTGCGGACGGCGAGGGAGTCGTCCGACTCCTTGTCGCCGTAGACGACGACGTACGGGATCTTCTCCACCTCGGCGTCGCGGATCCGCTTCCCCACGGTCTCGTCGCGCTCGTCGATGTCGACCCGGAGGCCCTCGAGCCTCTCCTTCAGCGCTCGGACGGCCCCGCGGTGGTCCTCGCCGACCGGGATCAGCCGCAGCTGGACCGGAGCGAGCCAGACGGGGAACGCGCCGGCGTAGTGCTCGATGAGGATCCCGATGAAGCGCTCGAACGACCCGTACAGCGCCCGGTGGATGACGTAGAGCGGATGTTCTCGGTTGTCGGGCCCCACGTACGTCAGGCCGAACCGCGACGGCATCTGCGAGTCGAGCTGGATCGTCCCCATCTGCCACCTGCGGCCGAGGGCGTCCTCCATGTGCAGGTCGATCTTCGGCCCGTAGAAGGCGCCCTCGCCCGGTGCCAGCTCGTACGGGATCTCGTTCAGCTTCAGAGCCTCCTCGAGCGCCGCCTCCGTCCTGTCCCACTGCTCGTCCGTGCCGAGCTTGTTGTCGGGCCGCGTCGAGAGCTCCGCGCTGGCGGTCATTTCGAAGAGCTCGTAGAGGTAGCGCGCATACGCGACGACGCCGGCGATCTCGTCCTGGATCTGCTCTTCGGTGCAGAAGATGTGCGCGTCATCCTGCGTGATCATCCGCACGCGGAGCAGGCCGTGGAGTGTCCCCGTCAGCTCGTTGCGGTGAAGCGGCGTCGGCTCGGCGTAGCGCACCGGCAGTTCGCGGTAGCTGCGCAGCTTCGAGCCGAACAGGAGCATATGCCCCGGGCAGTTCATCGCCTTCATCGCCCACGGGTGCTCGTCGACCTCGAGCTTGAACATCAGGTCCTCGTACTTGGGAAAGTGGCCCGATGTGATGAACGTCTCGGCGTCGTAGATGATCGGCGTGCGCACCTCTAGGTAGCCGCGTTTCGCGTTCTCGCGGCGCCGGATCGCCTCCATCGTGTTGAACAGCACCATTCCCTTGGGATGCC
Organism: Actinomycetota bacterium; assembly: GCA_046724095.1. Taxonomy (GTDB): domain Bacteria; phylum Actinomycetota; class Thermoleophilia; order Gaiellales; family Gaiellaceae; genus 3-1-20CM-4-69-9. The sequence goes on from JBKOVW010000339.1 coordinate 1,319, forward strand.
AGAGCGCCGAGCCGGGCGAGTGTTCGGAGAAGTGGAAGAGATCGAGCTGCGGACCGAGGCGGCGATGGTCGCGCCGCCTCGCCTCCTCCAAACGCTCGAGGTACGCGTCGAGATCGTCCTTCGAGTAGAAGGCCGTCCCGTAGATCCGCGTCAGCTGCTTGTTCTTCTCGTCGCCGCGCCAGTACGCCCCGGCGAGGCCCGTCAGCTTGATCGCCTTGATCGGGCGCGAGTCCTGCAGATGCGGGCCTCGGCAGAGATCGGTGAAGTCGCCCTGCGTGTAGAAGGAGATCGGCCCCTCGGCGGTGTCGACGAGCTCGACCTTGTAGGGCTCGTTCTCCGCCTCGAAACGCTTGCGGGCGTCGTCGGCAGAGACCTCCTCGCGCGCCCACGAGCGGCCTTCCGCGAGCTCGCGCTGGATCTCCTCCTCGATCCGCGGGAGATCCTCCTCGCGGATCGGCTCGGGGAACTCGAAGTCGTAGTAGAAGCCGTTCTCGATCGGCGGCCCGATCGCGATTTTCACCCCGGGGTACAGGCGCCGGACCGCCTCGGCGAGCAGGTGAGCGGATGAGTGGCGCAGCACCGCGAGCGCGTCCGGATCCGACGCGTCGCGCGTCGTCAGGATCTGGATCGGCTGGCCGTCCTCGAGCGGCAGCCGCAGGTCCTGCACCCGCCCGTTTGAGCGCACCAGGACGGCCTGTTCGGCGAGCTTCGGGCCGATCGCGCGCGCGGCGTCGAGGCCCGTCGCGCCGTCGGGTAGTTCGAGTTCGGACTGGTCGGGAAGGAGGACTTTCATGAGCAACCAGGATATGGAACAACCCCGCGAAGACGACCGCAACGACGAGCTCGAAGAGTCACCCGTCCCCGATCCCGAGAAGGACAGCGACGGGGACGACGTGCCCGAAGCCGACTAGCGCTTCGGCACGAGCACGAGCAGGGCTACCGGCGCGAGCAACAGCGCCCACATCGTCGGAGCGAGACCGACGGCGCCGGCGAGGAACCCGAGCGCGAGCGGAACGGCCGCGCCGGCGATGCCCGCGACACCGCCGACGGCGACCGCCGTGCCGCTGCGTCCCGGCAGCGACTCGTACAGGCCCGCCTTGGGGATCGCGTACCAGCCGGAGTTGAGGAGGCCGAGCACCGCCGCGAGGGCGAGCTTGGCGCCGTATCCAGGCAGGAGCAGAAACGCCGGGTAGACGGCGAGCGCGGCAATCGCGCTCGCACGCAGGTAGCGGCGGCCGGACATGTGCCGCAGCACCCAGAGCAGCGCCCAGTCGCCGACGAGCCCTGCTCCTGTCCAGACGGCGACCGCGAGCGCTGCAACGCCGGCGCTCGTCTCCGCGACGTCGACGAAGTAGAGCGCGAGGTACCCGTGAAAGACGTCGAGCAGGAGATCGGCGGCCTCGAGCAACGCCAGCCAGCGGAGCACGTCGCGCCGGCGCAGCGCGGCGAACGCGTGGTGCCAGGCACCAGACATGTCCGTCACCGATCGCGCAGCGGTTAGCCGGCGCGCGGACGCAACCGCAGCGAGCGCGACCGCGACGGCGAGCACTGCCAGCGCCGCACGCCAGCCTGTACCGGCCCAGACGGCCGCGACCAGGAGCAACGGCCCTCCGACGTAGCCGAAGGATCCGGCAAGCGTCCAGCGGGCCATGTTGCGCTCGCGCTGCGCCGGCGCGAGATCCATCAGCGTCGCCTGCGCGAGGCTGACGAACGCGCCGCTCGACGGGTTCCCGAGGACGAGCGCCGCGACGAGCATCCAGAAGCCCGCTGCGGCCGACGTCAACGCGACCGAGACGGAGAGAGCTGCTCCGCCGACCACCATCACGACGCGACGCCGCCCGGTGTCGCCGAGAACGCCGATCAGTGGATCGAGCGCGCTGCCGACGAATCCCGGTACGGCGAGCGCAAGCCCGATCTCTGCGTAGCTCAGGCCGAGGTCGTCACGCACGAGCGGCCACGCCGCGCCGAGCGTGCCGAACACGAGCTCGTCGAGGAGCTCGATCGCGAGCAACAGGACGACGACGCCGGGAGCTCGGCCCCGGCGGAAGAAACGGGTCTAACTAGGAGGTCGCGCGGCCTTCATGGACGAAAGTGTACGTCGCGAACGCGACGTGCGAAAGTTGTCAAGTCTCTTCGACCGCGGATCGCAAACGTGCAGGCGCCTTGAGCCAGTAGCTCTCACGCAGCCATTCCAGCGCGTTTTCGAGTGACTCCTCGTCGGTGACGCGCACAGTCACCCATCCGTAACGACCGACGTAGCGTGCGACATCAACATTGGGCATGTGCAGCGCAATTTCCCTCTCTTCAGGGGTGAGTTTCACTGTCAGCGATACCGAAGCTTCTGCGTCTGACATCAACGCGAACATCTTGTTGTCGCCAACTTTGAAAACAGGATGTCCCCAAGGCCAGTCTTCGTATGTCTCGGGAAACGACAACGCAAGTGCGCGAATGCGTTCTTCGTACGACACGTGTTGTATTTTCACCGTTTGGTCGGTAATCACGCGGGGTACGCAACCTGTGATTCGAATTCCGAGGGAGGAGTGATGGGTCACAGCATCAAAGACGTCATGACCTCTGATCCGTGCAGCATCGACGCCGGCAAATCCGTTGCGTACGCGGCGAAGATGATGCGGGACGAGGACGTCGGTCTCGCACCGATTGTCGAAGGCGACAAATTGATCGGGATGCTGACGGACCGCGACATCGCAATCCGCGTCGTCGCAGAAGGACAAGATCCCGATCAGGTGTCGGTACGCGAAGTTGCTTCCAAGCAGGTTGTCACGATCGACCCGCAGCAGGATCTCGATGAGGCCCTGAGAATCATGGCCAAGCACCAAGTGCGTCGTCTTCCCGTGGTCGAAGAAGACGGCAGGCTCGTCGGAGTCGTCGCACAAGCAGATGTCGCACGCGAAGGCGACGACAAGGAGACGGGTCAGTTGGTAGAGGAAATCTCCAAATAGGAGGACAGATGTCGAGCTTCGAAGGAGGAACGTTCGGCGAGATCCCCTCGCCGATGGAGGCCCCGGAGGAAACCCCGGTCCTCCCGCAGCAGGTAGAGCAACCTCAGCAGCAACAGCAGCAGGACGAAGGCGTCTCGCGCGTGCGCGCGGCATCGAGCCGGGGGCGCAAGCGCTCGACTACCAGCCGGTCCCGCTCGACCGGGACAGCGCGGGCCTCGAGTTCGCGCTCGCGGAGCACGACTTCGCGCTCACGTTCGACCGGCGGCACGCGCCGTCGGTCAACCAGCTCCAGCTCGCGCTCGACCGGCACGCGCCGCAGCACGGGCACGCGCCGGGGTACCGGCACGCGCGCACGCTCGACGAGCACGCGGTCGACCGGTACCCGCCGCAGCACGGGTACCCGCGGCAGCACGGGCACGCGCCGCACCACGGGCACGCGCCGCACCACGGGCACGCGCCGCACCACGGGCACGCGCCGCAGCACCTCAACGCGCGCACGCTCGACCGGCACGCGCCGCAGCAC
>JBKOVW010000044.1:0-3763 GCA_046724095.1 Actinomycetota bacterium
CCGACGGGCGCTTCATACTGCCTTCTTTGCGATCATTGTTCGGGTTGTCGGTGGGGCGATGTATCGCCACGGCGAGCGTTCACCGTTCCAAAGGTTACTAAAAGTTGATCAACAGTGTAGGGAAGCAGGGGTCCACGTCGCGGTGGTGCGTGGCCCGATGAGTGTCCCGTCCACGTCAACTCGTCGGTGTCCGCGCCATCTTGTCGGATGGCTTGTGGCCGTCCGTGTGCAGTGCCGTGCCCGTGACGGGATGCCCGTCGCTTCTGTACCTTCGGACCTGCGCTGTTGCTTCACCGACCAACCAGTTGCCCCTCGCACGCCAGGGCACAGGCGCCGAGGTCAGCGGGGGCCACCCCGCCCAGCCCCGGCATCCACCACGAGGCTAACGCCAACTTCGTGAAGACGACGCCCGGCGTCCAGTGACGTGTGACGTGCCTTGACAGGATCGGCTCCATACGGCATGGTCAACCGTATCGTTGATAAAGCGATAGGTTGATAAAGATGCCGGTTGACAAGACGGACGATGAGCAGCTCGACCGGGCGTTCACCGCGTTGGGCGATCCGGTCCGGCGGGCCATGGTCGCGCGGCTGTCGCGTGGCGAGGCGACGGTCAACGAGCTTGCCGCGCCGTTCCCGATCACCAAACAGGCCGTGTCGCGGCACATCCAGGTGCTGGAGGCGGCCGGGTTGATCACCAGGAGCCGGGACGGCCAGCGGCGGCCGTGTCGCCTGGACCCGGCGGCGCTCGAGGCGCTGACGAGCTGGATCGACACCTACAGATTGGCTGTCGAGGCGCAGTACCGGCGCCTCGACGACGTCCTCGACACGTTGAAGGAGCAGCAGAGATGAACCCGACGACGATCACCGCCCAGCCTGGCACCCCGTACATCGACATCGTGCGCGAGTTCGACGCTCCGCCGGAGCTGGTGTTCCGGGCGCACACCGACCCGGAGCTGGTGGTGCAGTGGCTCGGCCCGCGCGGCATGCAGATGGAGGTCCTGGAACATGACGCGCGGACCGGCGGCGGCTACCGCTACGTGCACCGCAGCAGAGAGGGCGAATTCCGGTTCCGCGGCGTGTTCCACACGGTCGTGCCGGACAAGCTGATCGTGCAGACCTTCGAGTACGAGGGCATGCCGGAACAAGTCAGCCTGGAAACGGCGCGGTTCGAGGGCATCGACGGCCGGACCCGGCTGACGATGCGCCGCGTGTTCGGCTCGGTCGAGGAGCGCGATGAGATGGTCGCGGCCGGCATGGAGAACGGCGTGCGCGACTCGATGGAACGGCTGGCCGAGGTGTTGCGACCGGGGCGGGTGGTCGTGGACATCACGATGTCGCTCGACGGGTACGTGACCGCGCCCGGCGTGGACCTCGACCACGGCCTCGGCGTCGGCGGCGAGGCACTGCACGCGTGGGTGTTCAGCGAGACGCCACGTGAGCTGGCGATCCTGGCCACGACGTTCAAGCGGACCGGTGCGGTAATCATGGGCCGGCGGTTGTTCGACATCGTCGACGGCCCGCACGGCTGGTCAGACGAGCTGGGGTACGGCGCATACCAGGACCAGTCGGCGGCACCGCCGGTGTTCGTGCTGACCCACGAGGCGCCCGAGAAGGTCCGGCTCGCCGACCGCTTCCGCTTCGTGACCGACGGCCCGGCCAGCGCCCTCCGCCAGGCGAAGGCGGCCGCCGGCAACAAGGACGTGGTCGTCATGGGTGGCGGGAGCACGTGCTACGAGTTCCTACAAGCCGGTCTCGTCGACGTGGTGACCATCCATGTGGCACCCCTCATCCTCGGTGGCGGCACCCCACTCTTCCCAGGCGACGCGACGGTGCGCCTCGAACTGCTCGAATCCGAGATGACCGCGTTCGCGCAACACCTCACCTACCGCGTCCTGGCCGACAACTGAGAAACCAACACGAACAACGAGAGGCAGTCATGCGAGACGTCATTCTGTACATGTCGATGTCGCTGGACGGGTTCGTCGGCAGCGACCGTGAGCACCCGGGGGTCGCGGTCCCCGAAGGCGCTGAACTGAAGCAGTGGAAGCTCGACCGCATCAGCCGGGCCGGTGCCCACCTCATGGGCTGCATCACGTACCGGGAGATGTCGTCCTACTGGCCGCAGTCCGACGACCCGTACCCGTCGCCGATGAACGACATCCCAAAGGTCGTGTTTTCGAAGACGCTCAGCGACGCCGAGGCCAGATGGCCCGTAACCCGGGTCGCGCGGGGCGAGCTCACGACCGAGATCGCCGCCATCAAGGCCGAGCCCGGCCCGGACGTGATCGTCTGGGGTGGTGGCCGGTTGGCCGGCGCGCTCGCCGCGGCCGACCTGATCGACGAGTACCGCCTGCTGGTCCAGCCGCTGGCCCTTGGCCGCGGACAGGCCCTGTTCGGCCAACTGCCGGAATCACGGCATCTGGACCTCGTCGAGACCACGCCGTTCCCCAGCGGCGTCGTCGTCCACGTCTACCGACCCCAACACTCCTGAGGAGGAACACGCCGTGGGCATAGTGCAGGCGCAGGCAATCATGTCCCTCGACGGGTACGTCGCCAAGCAGGACAACACCATCGGCCGGCTGTTCGACTGGCTACAGAACGGCGAGGTCGCGATCCCGACCCCGGCCGGGGACTTCACCGTCCACCTCACCCCGCCGAGTTCGGAGCACTGGCGGCGGTGGGTGCCCTCGCTGGGTGCGCTCGTCTGTGGTCGGACGCTGTTCGACGTGACCAACGGCTGGCAGGGCCGGCACACCCTGGACGTCCCTATTGTCGTGGTGACGCACCGGGTCCCGCAGGACTGGGTCGACGCCCACCCCGACGCGCCGTTCTCCTTCGTCACCGACGGGGTGGAGGCCGCGATCGCACGGGCCCAGGAACTCGCCGGCGATGCGGTCGTCGCCGTCACCGGGGGAACCATCGCCCGGCAGTGCCTGGACCTCGGGCTGCTGGACGAGGTGGCCATCGACCTGGTGCCGGTGGTGATGGGCGCGGGAAACCGACCCTTCTTCGGCGAACTCTCCGCGGAAGACGTCCTGCTCGGCAACCCGACGGTCTGCGTCCAAGGCGACCGGGTCACCCATCTCGTGTTCCCGGTTCTGCGGTGACCCGACGAAGGACATCGGCGTGCGGCAAATCGCGACGGAGTGACTGATCTCCGGCCGTGACACGACCGTCTGTGGCCGCTCCCTGCTGCGCAGCCCGCCGGACGGCGAGGCAATACAAGGTGATCCGAGCGACGTCGTGTCGCGGCGGGCCGAGGCCGGTCGAGGATCGCGCCGGGGTCGAGTGGCCACGCCCGCACGGCGCGGAGCACCGTCCGAGTCGCAAAGCAGCCAAGTCAACCGCCCCGTCAGGTATCGGCCGTGGCTGCATTGGATGGCAGCGGCTGCGTTGGCAGAACGGGATTGAGCCGGAAGGAACCGGCGACCTTCTGCCGGTAGATCTCCCGGGTGGCGGCGTCCCAGGGGATGCACCAGCGTCCGCTGGGACCGCGCCGGGCGGGTACCTGGCCGAGGCGCAGCCAGTTGTAGACGGCGTCGGCGGGGATACCCAGTTCGGCGGCGGCTTGCTTGACGCTGACCTCGCCGTCCTGGACCGCGACGGTGCGCGGTCCGAAGATCTTGTAGGCGTCGCGGACCCGGGCGACACCTCCGGCGGTGAACGGTTTGCCTTTGCCGGTGGTCAGCCCGGCGGTATTCAACATGTCAGCGAGTTCGACGCTGGTGTAGGTGGCGCCGTGCTGGCGGATCATCGCCAGCGC
>JBKOVW010000276.1:0-11356 GCA_046724095.1 Actinomycetota bacterium
CGCCGCCGCGACGGCGGTATAGCCGCCGTACGCGGTCGCGTCGCCGTAGCCCCCGATCGTCGCGTCCTGCCAGAGGACGCCCGGACTCTGCGACGGTCGGGCTGCGCGGACGGGCTCCGTCCAGCGCTTGCCGTCAGCGGACGACGTACAGACGTACCAGGCGTGCTGCCGGGCCGAGTCTCCGGTCGTGTCGTAGTAGCAGGCCCAGAGCTTGCCCGTCGACGCGTCGACCGCGGACGCCGGCCAGAACTGGTCCGCTTTCTTCTTCACCGAGCCGATCGGCCCGCGCCAGACCGGCTTCAAGGAGCGGTCGAACACGGCGATCGCGACGTCCTGGGTCCTGTCCGTGCCGTTCACGCCGTACGTCACGAAGACCCGCTTGGGGCCGAGCGTGACCGTCGGATTCGGGCCGAGACATTTCACGGTCTGCTGCGGCATGATGAACTTGCCGAAGTTGAGGCACGTCGCGGCCTGATTACCGGGCAGCGGTGCCACGCCGCGCTCGACCGCGAAGGTGCGGCCCGCGTCGGTCGACCGGCCGACCCAGAGCCCGTGCGCGTCCACGCCGGCGAGGTAGACCGCACCCTGCGAGCCGCCCGCGACCGTGACCAGCTGGGGCTGCGCGAGGCTCCGGTGCACCATCACCGGTTTCGACCAGGTGCGGCCCCCGTCGGCGCTCGAGCTCACCACCGTCGTCTGGAACTTGCGGCCGTAGAGACGCGACCACGCCACGTAGGCACGGCCGGCGTCGTCGACACTGATCGCGGGCTTGTCGTCGAAGCCGAAATTCGTCGCCGGATGCGTGACGCGGCGCACCGTCCACGCGCCTCCGGTCCCGTCCCTGCTGCCGACGACCAGATAAGGAGTCAGGTCCGTGCCGGAAGCGCAGATCGACTTCTCCGTGAAGGCGACGTACTGGCGCCCGTTGCGGGCCACCGCGACGGACGGATCGCCCCACGAGCACGTGTTCGGGTTGTACTGCGGGCCTGCGGCCTCCGACCACGTGCGCCCACCGTTCCGCGACGCATACACGCGGATCTCGGGCTCGAGCGACTCGTTCGACGCGCCGAACAGCACCTTCGGACTCGACGGGTCCGCAGCGACGGCGACCTCGGTCTGCACGCCCGGCTGGTTCGAGATGTCCTGGACATCCTTGCCGGCGACCTTCCACGGGCTGCCGATCGGATGCCGATAGACGAGATAGACGATCAGGGCGCCGACCGCCGTCGCGCCGAGCACGATCACGGCCTCCCACATGAGCCGCCGGCGAGCACGACGGCGAGATCGGCGCTCCAGAGCTTCGGCGGTCGACATCGTCGGGTTAGACGTCGCCTCTGGTCAAAAGACAGTTAAGGCAGCGTTGCGCCAAAGACCTCCTGTTTTCCCCCCTCGAGGTCACTCGTGTCGATCCAGAGCGGGTAGACGTTCCCGCCGGCCGCGGCCACGCCCGTCGAGCCGCCGTAGCCGATGACGTCGCCGAACGCGTAGACGCGCGCGTCCTCCCAGAGAACGTCCGGGCTGGCGGAGTCGCGGGCTGCCCGGACCGGCTTCGCCCAGCTCCGGCCGTCGCGCGAGCTCGTGCAGGAGTACCAGGCGTGGGCTCGCGAGGGGTCGCCGCTCGTGTCGTAGAAGCAGACCGACAGCCGGCCGGTCGTTGCGTCGAGGGCCGATGCAGGCCAGAACCTGTCGGCCTTTGGATCCGCTGGGCCGACCTCGCCGCGCCACAGCGGGTGCAGCGAGCCGTCGAACACGCCGATGCGGACGCTCTGTGGCTCGCCCACCCAGCCGACGCCGTACGTGACGAAGACGCGCTCGTTCGACGCGGCGACGGACGGGTTCGGGCCGATGCAGCGGATGCCCTGGAACGGCGTCGGGTGACCCGAGGCGGTCGCACAGTCGCGTGCGCGATTGCCGGGCAGCGGCGCGACACGCGCGAGCCGGAACGACTTCCCGCCGTCCTTCGAGCGCGCCAGCCACACGCCGGCGCGCGCGTCGATGCCCGTCACGTACAGCGTGCCGTCCGGCGCGACCGCCGTGGCCGCGAGCCGCGGGAACGAAAGAGCCGGCGAGACGAGCCGCGGCTTTGTCCAGGTCCGGCCGCCGTCGGCGCTCGAGCTGACGACGATGCCCTCGTACGTCCAGCGCAGCAACCGCGACCAGGCCACGTAGACACGCCCGCCGGCGCCGGCCGCGATGCTCGGATGGTCGTCCCAGAAGTCCGCAGGCCGGTGGGGGGCCAGCCGCCGGACGGTCCACGCTGCCGTCGGGCCGGCGCGAACCGCCGCGACGACGTACGGCGAGCTGTCGTCCTGCAAACACAAGCCCGAGACGGTGAAGGCGACGAACTGCCTCCCCTGCGCGTCCTCCGCGGCCGTCGGCTCACCCCGCTCGCACGCGTCGAGCCCGAGCGACGGGCCGGCAGTGGATGTCCACGTCTGCCCCGCGTCCGACGACGTGTACACGCGCACGGTGCGCAACGACGTGTCGTTCGAGACACCTAAGAGCAGAGCGGGATGCCTGGGATCGGCCGAGACCGACACCTGCGTCTGCGCGCCGTCCGCCCGTGAGACGTTCTGCACTCCGGTCGCCCCGAGTGCCCAGCTGCTCCGGACCGGATTGACCTCCAGGACGTACACGAGACTCCCCGCCGCGGCGATCAGCGTGAGCACGGCGGCAGCCTCGACGAGCCGGCGGCGACGGCCACGCCGTACGCGCCTGCGGGCCAGCGCATCGGAGACGGCGAGGACGGCCTGCGGGGCCCGCACCCGCACGGAGATGGACGGACGCGGTACCGAGCGCCACGCGCGCGCCAGGCGGGAAGGCCCACGCCGCCGCCGAGCGAGCTCCCGCTCGGAGACGTAGCGCCGCTGCGTCGGATCCAGAGCGTCGCGGACGCCGTCACCGATGAAGTAGATGGGCGCGATGATCAGGATCACCGTGATCCCGGGAAAGACGATGCCCCACCAGTGGAAGAGCCCCTCGTTCGATGCCGCAGCGAGCACGTCGCCGACGCTAGGCAGCTTCGTGTCCGTCCGGCCGCCGTAGAAGTTCACGGCCCGCGCAAGACCGAGGTACGAAAGCGTCGTCTCGAGGATCACCGCGCTCGCCGCGAGCACGGACGCCGCGACAGCGACCGCGCCGATCACGTTCGGCAGGACGTGGCGGCGGATGATGCGCAGGTCGCTTGCCCCCATCGCCTGCGCGGCCTGGACGTACTCCTGGTGGCGGACGACGAGGCTCGAGCTGCGCACGACGCGCGCGACCGGCATCCACAAGACCGCGCCGAAGAGCACGCAGACCTTGAAGAACGTGTCCGTGCGGAGAAACGCGGCCGCGACGAGCACCGTCACGAGCGGCGGCACCGTCAGGAGCAGATCGGCGAACCGCATCACGATGCTGTCCGCGAAGCCGCCGAGATACCCGGCGGCGGCGCCGACGAGCATGCCGATCACCGTGCCGACGATTCCGACGACGATCGCGATCTCCGCCTCGGTGCGCAGCCCCAACAGCGTGCGGCTGAAGTAATCGCGACCGACCTGGTCGGTGCCGAACGGGTGCGCCCATGACGGCGCCGAGCTGAGGGCGTTGATGTTGACCTGCTCGTAGCCGTACGGAGCGAGCCAGCTCGAGAGGAAGCCCGCCGCGAAGACGATCGTGAGGATGAACAGGCTGACGACGGCGAGCCTGTGGCGCATGAACCGCCTGCGCGCCCGCGCCCACTGGCCCTCGGGCTCGAGGTCCATGGTGTACTGGTCGTAGAACTCGTCCGGCGACGCCGCGCCGGCGCTCAGGAACGCGTTAGTCGCCTGCAAACTGCTTGCGCGCGAACTCCCGGAAGCGCTCGCGCGCTCCCTCGTCCGGACCGAGCGGCTCGTCGGCCGCGTACTTCGGGTCGGCGGCGATCTCCTCGGCGACCGCCCGCACTTCGCGGTGCAGCGCCTCGTGATGCCTGGGATCGCGGAGCAGGGCTTCGACCCAGGTCTCGTCCGCGTCGTCTGGTGTGCGCTCCTGCTCGAAGAGGAGCTCGCCCAGCAGGATCCCGACGCGGATGTACGCGAACGTGCGGAAGGCGAGAATGCGGTGCGGAGACCCGACGAGCTTCTCGATCTCGGGGTCCTCGGCCTGGATCTGCGCGACGATGTCGCCGACCGGCTCGTCGACCAAGGGCAGCCAGACCTCCTCGGCACCCGCCATTGACACAGGATAGGTCACTGTTCCTGACGGTGCGCCGCCCGTCAGGCAGCGCTTGCGCTGCCGCCCAAAGGGCGCAGCGGCTCAGCCGCTGCGCCCGGCCAACACACAACTCGCGAGGTGTCACCGGCGCCCTCGGATGACGATCTGGGCGGCGACGACGACGAGGAACGCCGCGAACAGCTTCCGCAACGTCGGGCCGGAGAGTGCCTCGGCCACGGCCGCCCCGCCCTGCGCCGCCGCGGCGGCGGCGATGCCGATGACGGCGGCGCCCTGCCAGCGGACGTTGCCGTACCGCGCTTGCCGCCACGTGCCCACGAGCGCCGTCGGGATGATCGCCAGCAGCGACGTCCCGGTCGCGTCGTGCTGCGAAAGCCCGAGCGCGACGAGCGTCGGCACGAACAGGATCCCGCCGCCGACGCCGAACAAGCCGGCGAGCACGCCGGCGGCAAGGCCGAGCACGACGGCGAGTACGTAGGTCATTTGACGAAGAGCCAGACGGCGATGCCGAGGAGAAACGCCGCAAAGAGGAGCTCGATCGTGCGCGTGCGCAACCGCTGCTGCAGGGCCGTCGCGAAGCCGACGGACGCGGCGGCGGGAACGCCGACGAGCGCCGCGTACGCGACGTCCACGTCGCCGTGGAACGCGTAGGCGACCACACCCGACACCGCCGTGATCCCGATCGCGGCGAGCGAGGTCGCGGTCGCCGCCTGTGCCTGCCAGCTGCACAGCAGCAGGAGGAGCGGCACGATGATGACCCCGCCCCCGACCCCGAACAACGCGCTGAAAAAGCCGGCGACGAGGCCGATGAGGACGAGCCGCACGCTCGTATCCTAGGCGGGTGGAGCTGCTGGCCCGGCTGGCGGAGGATCCGCCGAGCGCGGCGCTCTTCCTCGACGTCGACGGCGTACTTGCACCGATCGTCCCGCGGCCGGATGACGCGCGCGTGCCCGACGACATCCGCGCGGAGCTGCGACGCCTCGCGGCCGCGTACGCGCTTGTCGCGTGCGTCTCGGGCCGAGCGGGTGCCGATGCGCGCGCGATCGTCGGCGTTCCCGAGCTGACGTACGTGGGCAATCACGGCCTGGAGCTCGAGCCGGAAGCGCAGGAGTGGACGGGGCGGCTCGCAGTCTTCCTCACGGACGCCAGTTGGCCGCGGACCGAGAACAAGGGCCTGACCGCGGCGCTGCACTACCGAGACGTGCCCGACGAGGACGCCGCCCGCCGCGAGCTCGACGCGATCGCGGAACGAGCCCGCGCACAGGGCTTCGTCGCCAGGTACGGCCGGAAGGTGCTCGAGGTCGTCCCGCCGCTGGCCGCGAGCAAGGGAACAGCGGTGCGCCGCCTGCTCGCGGAGCACGGCCTGGCGCGCGCGCTCTTCGCCGGCGACGACACGACCGACCTCGACGCGTTCGCGGCGCTCGACGGGCTCGAGCTCGGCGTTCGAGTCGCCGTCGCATCAGCCGAGGGGCCGCCGGAGCTCCGCGAGCGGGCCGACATCGTGCTTGCTTCGCAGTCCGGCGTCGTCGGTCTGCTGCGGAAGCTCTAGCTGCGCACGCGCTCCTGGGTCTCGCTGTCGAAGAGGAAGAGCTTGTCGCGCGGGACCGAGAACTCGCGCTCCTCGCCGAGGTCGAGCCTTTGCTCGACAGGAAGCTTCGCCTGAAGACTCGTGCCGTCTCGCGTGAGGTGCGCCAACTGTTCGTCGCCGAGGTATTCGACCACCTCGACGCGCGCGGTGAAGGGGATCGAGTCGGGCCGGCCGTTGCCCAAGTCGATGTGCTCCGGCCGGAACCCGGCGATCCGGTCCTGTCCACCGCCGACTCCCATCAGAGCGGACGCCGGCATGAGGTTCATGGCCGGCGAGCCGATGAACCCGGCGACGAACACATTGCCAGGGTTCGTATAGACGTCTTCCGGCGTGCCAATCTGCTGGAGGACACCCTCGCTCATCACGGCGATGCGATCGCCCATCGTCATCGCCTCGACCTGGTCGTGCGTGACGTAGATCGTCGTCGTGCCGAGCTCGGTCTGCAGCTTGAGGATCTCTGCGCGCGTCTGGACGCGCAGCTTCGCATCGAGATTGGACAAGGGCTCGTCCATGAGGAACGCGACCGGCTCGCGAACGATTGCGCGTCCGAGCGCAACACGTTGGCGCTGCCCGCCTGACAGTTGCTTCGGCTTGCGCTTGAGCAGCGGGCCCAGGTCGAGAATGTCGGCGGCGCGTCGCACGCGCCGGTCGATATCGCTGCGCGGGACCTTCTGATTGCGGAGGCCGAACGCCAGGTTGTCAAACACCGTCATGTGTGGATAGAGGGCGTACGACTGGAACACCATCGCGATGTCGCGGTGCTGCGGTGCAACGTTGTTGACGACGCGGTCGCCGATCAAAATGCGGCCGCTCGTCACCCTTTCGAGCCCGGCGAGCATGCGCAGCGCGGTGCTCTTGCCGCAACCCGACGGGCCGACGAGGACCATGAACTCACCGTCCTGGATCTCCAGCATCAGGTCATTGACGGCCTTCGTGTCGCCGAACTCCTTCGTTGTGTGGTCGTAGGTGACACTCGCCATGCTCAGGCCTCCCTGGCTGGATTCTTCGGTAACGCGAAGTGGGCGGAAACGAGAAACGAGTACGCGATCGTGAGCGTGAGAAAGGGCAGGATGGCGGCGGCGACTCCGATGACGTTGACGAGCAACAAGGCGACGGCCAGCCCGAGGAAGCCAAGCGGCCGCCGGGCGACGACGAAGACCGCGTCCCGAGCGACAGCGCGCAGCGGTTGCCCCGACTCGAAAACGGCAAGCGGCCAGAGCGCAAGCTGGAAGACGCCGAACATCAGCAGCAGGTAGACGCAGACGGCGGCGAAGGGCCAGGCCCAGGTGCCGGCACGTGCGTAGAACGGCACGGCCAAAGCGCCCAGACCGACGGCCGCGGCGAGTGCCAAGCCGAGCGCAAGCCCGCGACGCCAATGTCGCCGGAGCCCCCTGAGCGCCTCGGCGAGCCGGAGGTCCTCGGTCTGAGCCAGCGTGACGGCACAGTGCATTACGGCGGCGATCGCCGGCCCGATGAAAATCGCGAGCAGAAACGCACCGCGCACCGCAATGCTCGCGAGCACGATGAGAACGAGCCCCAGCCCAAGGAGCGTGTTCAGGATGACGAGCCGCCAGGCCTGGTGGTACAGGTCCGCCGCTGCCACCCCGAGCGCACGACCGAGAGTCATCCCTTCACCCCGGAGGCGGCGACGCCCGCGACGAAGTAGCGCTGGAACAGGATGAAGAGCGCCAGGATCGGCAGGATCGCCAGGACGCTCGCGGCCATCAGCGGCGGCCATAACGTCTGGTATGCGAAGCGGAAGTTCGCGATCCCGATCGGGATCGTGTACTGGCTCTTGTCCTGCAGCAAGATCGCCGGCCAGAAGAGCCCGTTCCACGCCCCCTGGAACGTGAGGATCGCCACCGCCGCGAGCGCCGGGCCTGCAAGCGGGAGCATCACCTTGCGATACGTCTTGAAGTAGCCGGCGCCGTCGAGCTTCGCCGCCTCCTCGAGGTCACGCGGAATCGTGAGGAAATACTGCCGCATGAGGAAGAGGCTCGCCGCCGAGACGAGCTGGATGAGGATGACGCCGTTCCGGTTGACAAAGCTCGCGTCGTGCCAGCCGACGTGCCCGACCCAGCCCGGGATCCAGTTGACGAGCATGAGGTAGATCGGGACGAGGCGCAGCTGGTCGGGGATCATCAGCGTCCCGAGCACGAGCAAGAAGAGGACCTCACGGCCGGGGAACTTGAGCCGCGCGAATGCGTAGCCGCCGAGCGACGCGAGGAAGAGGTTCGAGACGGTGATCGCGCCCGCGATGATGGCGCTGTTCAGCGTGTAGCGGCCGAAGTTGAACGTGTGAAAAGCCTCGTGGTAACCCGAAAGAGTCCAGTGCTTCGGGAGGAGCGAGAAGCCGCCGACTGTGTCCGCAAGCGTCCGGAAGGACGTCGACACGCTCCAGAGGAACGGGACAAAGAAGAGCGCGGCAACGGAGAACATGACGACGTAGGCGATCGCGGTGCGAATGCGCTCTCCCCGCTCGCGGCCGGGGATGCCTGTCGGCGTGGCAGGGGTCCCCTTCGCGGGCTCCCCTTCGCGCGAGAGCTCCTCCATGGCGGCGACCGGCGGGACGTCAGGGAGCTGCTCGATGCTCATCAGGCGACCTCAGGCTTGCCGAACAGCAGCCTCTGGATCAACGTGACCGTGAAGATGAAGACGAAGAGGACGACGCCGATGGCGGCGCCGTACCCGAACGAGATGTTCTTGATCGACTGGTTGTAGAGGTACAGGACGACGGTCATCGTCGAGTAGTTCGGACCGCCGGACGCACCGCCGATCAAAAAGGCTTGGTCGAACATCTGCAGAGAGCCGATGATCGAGACGACAAGGACGAAGAAGTGGGCGGGCTTCAACAGCGGAAAGGTGACCTTCCAGAAGGTCCGCCACGCGCCTGCCCCGTCGATCGCGGCGGCCTCGTAGACGTCGGTGGGGATCGCCTGCAAGGCGGCGAGGTAGAAGAGCATGATCGTCCCCGACGTCGTCCAGCCGTTCAGCGCGATGATCGACGGCAGCGCGGTGCTCTGCTCCCCGAACCACGCGTTGTTGTGGTGGTAGCCGAGGTGGTTGAGGACCGTGTTGAAGAGCCCGTCAGAGGCGAGGATGTAAGTGGCGATCGAGGCGATCGCTGCCGAGGCGGCGAGCGACGGGAAGTAAAAGGCGGCGCGGAAGAACGTGCGGAAGCGGATCGCCTGATTGACGACGACGGCGAGCGCAAGCCCCACCGTAATCTGCAACGGCACGACGAACACCGTGTACACGAGGGTGTTGCGAACCGCGTGGTGCCAGAAGACCGTGTCGTGGTAGAGCTGCCGGTAGTTTCCCCAGCCGACGAACGGGCCTTTGAAGATCTGCCAGTTGTAACGGCTGATGTAGAACGCGTAGCCGACCGGGACGATGAAGAAGAGCAGGAAGAACGCCATCGGGAGCGCGATGAACCCATACCCGACGAGCGCCTCGCGAGTACGCTCACCGCCGAGCCCGCGTGCTTGCCGTCGTTTTGCGACCGCAACCGCCATCTGCCGCCCTTCGCTTGGGGAAGCCTCCCGCGCGCCTTTCGACGCGCGGGAAGCATTGTGCGCTACGTGGCTACCGTGCCGCTGCGGCGATCTTCTGAAGCATGTCGTTCACCGACTCCTTGCCGGCGATGACTGCGGTCAGCTCGTTGTTCGCCACGTCGTTCCAGATGTGGCGGAACCCCTTCTGAGCACCCCAGCCGTGCACCGAAGCCGGGTACCTGATGAACGCACCGCGACCGGGGACCGCGCGCACGTCCACCCGCGTCGGCAACGCGAGGCCGAGCGAGACCCACTGCTGCATGCCCTGGCGACCGACGAGGTACTTCAGCAGCTGCCAGGCCGCAGCCTTGTGCTTCGAATCCTTCGCCATCGAGTACGACACCGTGAACGCGAGGTTGCCGCGCCTCTTGCCCTTCGGCATCGGCGCGGTCGTGAACTTCACGCCCGGGAACGTTTCCATGGTCGGGAACATCCAGTTCCCCTCGAATGCGAAGGCGACCTTCTGCTTGCCGAAAGCCTCACCGCACCAGCCTGCCCCGAGCTTGTCGGGCGTCGCCGCGAGGCCGTCCTTGATCAACCCGACGTAGAAGTTGACGGCGGCGCGGAACGGAGCCGTGGTCGCGTCCTTCCACTGTCCGGTTCCACCCGCCTGGTAGACGAACGCCATCAGCCTCGCCCAGTCGGCGCTGAGGCAGATCGGCTTGCCGCCCGGCACGTTGATCCTCGACGCGACGCTCCTCAACTGCGCCCACGTCTTCGGGATCGGGTTGTTGCCGAGCAGCGTAGTGTTGATCTCCATGCCGAGGGACGACCAGTCCTTCGGGAAGCCGTACGTACGGCCATTGACCTTGAAGGCGTTCAACAGGTTCTTATAGAACGGCTTCGTCGAGAACTTCGAGGACTTGACGTACGAGTCGAGGGGCTGAATGACACCCTGCCCGACCCAGTCGCGGATGTCGGCCACGTCGACGTACAGCACGTCCGGCGGCTTCCGAGCCGCGAACTTCGCGAGCTCCTGCGCCTGATAGTCGCCGGTGATCGACTGGTAGTTGACCTTGATCGACTTGTGGGTTCTCTCGAAGTCCGCGACGACCTTCGCGAGCTTTGTCTCTTCAGGCGGTGAGGTTTGCCAGCCGTTCAGCGTCACCGTCGTCACCTTCGGTGCCGTGGCACGATCCGTCATGGCTTGCGACCCGGCCGCGAGCACGGACGCCACCAGGACGACCGCAAGCAGAGCCGGGAACATCAGCCTCTTACGCATGCTCCTCCTCCTCGTTTGTGGCCCGGACCATGCCGGGCCGACCCAGACCTTTGGAGCGCTAGCTCCAACCCCCGTTGCAAGCGGGACTCAACTGGATTTAGACCGGTGTTCGCAAGGATTGTTAGTCGTTCTTGAGTGCCCCCCAAGCCCTGCGAACATCGTCTTCGGTCGTGCGCTCGTTGCCGATCGCGAGCCGGAGGACGTAGCGGCCGTCCAGACGCGTGTGCGAGAGGAAGAGCTCGCCGCTGCGGTTGACACGCTCGACGATCGCCTCGTTCTGCTTGTCGGAAGCGTCGCGGCGGAAGCACACGAGGGAGAAGTAGCGGGGGGCGCAAACTTCCCATCCAGGCTCGTCCTCTACCCACTTCTCGAACTTTTCAGCCAACCGGACCGCCGCTCGGATTCGCGCCTGCAGCCCCTCGCGCCCGTAGCAGCGCAGCACCGCCCAGAGCTTCAGCGACCGGAAGCGGCGGCCCAGCGCAGGGCCGTAGTCCGAGAGGCTGTCGACCTCGTCGCTCGTGCGCAGGTACTCCGGGACGAGGCTGAACGCGCGGCGGAGGTCTTCGGGCCGCCGCGACCAGAGCAGCGAGCAGTCCATCGGCGTGAAGAGCCACTTGTGGGCGTTGACGACGAGCGAGTCGGCGCGGTCGACGCCTGCCTGCGACCAGCGCAGCTCGGGGCAGACCCAGGCCGAGCCGGCGTAGGCGGCGTCGACGTGGAGCCAGACGCCGGCGTCCGCGCATGCGTCGGCGACCGCCGCGACCGGGTCGACGGAGGCTGTCGACGTGGTGCCGACGGTCG
>JBKOVW010000005.1:0-4196 GCA_046724095.1 Actinomycetota bacterium
CGTCAACGTCTACACGCGCGGCCCCGCGCTGCTGGCGCAGACTGCCGCCGCGCTCGCGGACGTGAGCAACGGCCGCTTCGTGCTCGGCCTCGGCGCGTCGTCGAACGTGATCGTCGAGCGGTGGAACGAGATCCCGTTCCGCCGGCCGCTCGCGAAGGTCGAAGAGACCGTCGGCTACCTGCGTACCGTCCTGGGCGGCGAGCGCGGCCGAGGCGGGTTCAAGCTAGGAGCGCCTCCGGCGTACCCTGTCCCGATCATCCTCGCCGCGCTGCGCGAGCCGATGCTGCGCCTCGCTGCACGGGTCGCGGACGGCGCGTTCACCAACTTCCTGCCCCTCAGCCGAGTGGAGCAAGTGCTCGCTGCGTTCGGCGCCCCACAGAAGGAGCTCGCCTGCCGCCTCTTCTCGTTCCACGGCGACGACGCGCTGGAGCGAGCCAAGCGCACCTTCGTCGCGTATGCGACCGTACCGGTGTACACCGAGTTCTTCCGCTGGTTGGGCTTCGGCGAGCACGTCGACCCTCTCGTCGAGGCATGGAACACCGGCGACCGTCGGCGCGCCGTCGAGCTCGTTCCGGAGGAGCTCGTCCGCGAGATCTTTCTGCTCGGCCCGCTCGACGCTCAGCGCGAGCGGCTCGCCGAGTTCGGGGCCGCCGGGATCGATACCGGGGTGCTCGCACTCTCGTGCCGGCCCGACGAGCTGCCCGCGTTGCTCGATGGCTTCGCTCCGAGCTAAGGCGCCGACTCGTCGGCGCCGCTTCAGGACGGCGGACGCCGTCCGCCGTCCCTCTGAACCGCGGCACGCTACGGCTCTAAGGCAGTCCGGCGTGCGGCACGGAGACGCGCGCCGCGAGCACGACCGCGTCGTGCGGCCTGTGCTCGTCGTAGTTCGATGCGGCGCAGATCGCGAGCGTGAGGCCGTCGTCGCCGCCGAGCATGCACGCGAAGCAGCGCAGGCCGTCCGGAACGGCGACGACGTCCGCGATCTCGCCCCCGCGCGCCACGCGGATGCAGCGATTCGAGAGTGCGTCGGCGAACCAGACACAGCCTTCGGCGTCCAGCGCGCAACCGTCCGGCGCCGTGCCCGGCACCGCGGCAAAGATGCGCCGGTCGGATAGCGAGCCGTCCGGCTCGACGGTGAACTCGGTCAGCCGCGCCGCATAGGTCTCCCCGACGATCAAGCTCCCTTCGTGGAGGAGGAGGCCGTTCGGGAACATGAGCTCGTCGGCTACGCGCTTCGCGCTGCCGTCCGCAGCGACGTGGACGAGCCCGGTCGGCCGCGGCTGCTGGTTTCCGAGGTCGAAGCCGAAGTTGCCGACGTACGCGCTGCCGTCCGGCGCGACGACCATGTCGTTCGCATGCCAGTCGCAGAGGTGGGAGATGTCGGCGTGCAGCTCGAGCACGCCGTCGCGTAGCCGCAGCACGCGGCGGTCGCGCATCGACACGACGAGCAGCGAGCCGTCCGGCAGCCACCCGAGCCCGGACGGCTGCCCTTCAACGTGGGCCACCTCTCCCTCGGCGGTGACGACCTTGCCGCGGAAGAAGTCCGAGAACCACCAGCGCCCCTCGTGCCAGCGTGGGCTCTCGAAGAACGCGCCGCCTGCGAGCAATTCCTCCACGTGCGGATGGTGGCAGGATCGCAACGTGCCGACCGAGCAAACGCCGCTCATCGTCCTCGACGCCGTGCGGACGTTCCTCGACGAGCACGGTTTGGGCTCGGGGGCGCTGCGTGCGCAGCGGATCGGCGAGGGTGGCGGCTCGAACTTCTCCTTCCTGCTCGAGCGCGACGGCGGCTCGCGCTTCGTGCTCCGCCGGCCACCGCGGCCGCCGCTGCCGCCGACGGCGCACGACGTCGTGCGCGAGTCGCGTCTGCAGCTCGCGCTGGCTCCGCTGGGCATCCGCGTGCCGAACATTCGGGCCGTCTGCGAGGACGAGTCGCTCCTCGGCGTGCCGTTCTACGTCATGGATTACATCGACGGCCACGTCCTCACAACGGAGCTACCGTCGCCGCTCGACGATGAACCGGCCGCACGCGGCCGCCTGGGCGCGGACCTCGTGGACACGCTCGTCGAGATCCACGCGGCGGACGTGACGGAGCCGGCGCTCGCCGCTTTCGCCCGGCCGGGTAACTACAACGAACGGCAGGTTCGCCGGTTCTCGCAGCTCTGGGAGATCAACCAGACGCGCGAGCTGCCGGCGGTCGTCGAGGTCGGAGCCTGGCTCGCCGACAACGTGCCGGAGCAGCTGCCTGCGACGGTCGTCCACGGCGACTACCGGCTCGGCAACATGATCGTCACGCGCGAACGGCCGGATCGGATCGCGGCCGTGCTCGACTGGGAGATGGGCACGATCGGCGATCCCCGCGCGGACGTCGGCTATCTCGTGGCGACCTACAGCGAGCCCGGCGGCCACGGCAATCCCCTCGGGACCTCACCGGTCACCGCGCGGGACGGCTTCCCGTCGCGCGCCGACCTGGTCGCACGCTACGCCGAGCGGAGCGGCCGCCCGCTCGAGCCGCTCGCGTGGTTCGAGGCGCTGGCGCTGTGGAAGGCGGCAGTTTTCTGCGAGGCGATCTACGGGCGCTACGTGCGCGGCGAGCTGACGGAGGACGACGAACGGGCGCGACGCTTCGAAACCGGCGTGCCGTTGCTCGCGGAGACGGCGGCTGCGGTCATCGAGGGAGAGCGCTAGCTCCCCCTGCCGATCCACTCCTCGCCGCCCTCGTATTCCACGAAGCGACGGAGGGCGTAAGCTGTGTAGATAGTCGGGCGCGCGCCCCTTCGGCGTCTCCTCTCCTCGCCGCACCAAGACTTGGTCTCGCGGCGCTCGAGGTCTCCGTTCCCGAGACTCACCAGTAGGAGATAAAACGCCATGTCTGTCTCACTCGAACGGCTCGTTCGGAACCAGTTGGTGTTCCGCGAGGTGAACGACCGGATTCGCGAGGTCAGGACAAGATTCGCTCTCGAGGGACCGATCGGCTTCATCTGTGAGTGCAGCCGAGAAGACTGCACCGAGACTGTGCCGCTTGCGCTTGACGAGTACGACGGGGTTCGTTCAAGCCCGACGCGGTTCGTGATCGTCCCGGGGCATGAAACGCTCGAAGTCGAGCAGGTAGTCGACGTCGATGAACGCTTCATGCTCGTCGAGAAGTTCAAGCTCACCGACGAGGTAATCGAGACCTACAGGCCGCGTTCCGCATGAGCAGCCGCGACGTGAGTAAAGGGCAGAATCAGCGCATGTCCCGCGCGGCCAACGAACGCATGCAAGAGGCCATCGACGGACAGGTTCCGCATGGAACGGTGATCCCGTTCCTGTGCGAGTGCGCGGACAGTGAATGCCTGGGACGCATCAACATGGACGCCTCCGACTACGAGGGCATCCACATCGACCGAGATCTCTTCATCGTCCTCCGCGACCATGCGACCATCTACGGTGAGAACGTCGTCGAACAAGAGGACGGGTACGACATCGTCAGGAAGGCGGCGGCGTAACCGGAGGGAGGCGGCTGAACATGGCTCTACGAGCCGCGTCCGATCCATTCTTCCCCCGTTTCGTAGACCTCTTTCTTCCAGAGCGGTACCTGCTCCTTCAGCGTGTCGATCGCGTCCTTGCAGGCGGCGAGCGCGTCCTGACGGTGCGGCGCGGAGACCGCGATGACCACCGATGCGTCGCCGATCTCGACGCGGCCGGTGCGGTGGTGGATAGCGATGCCGCACAGGTCGTAGCGCTGCTTCAGCGCGGCGGCGATCTCCGCCATGACGTCCTCGGCCATCCCCTCGTACGCCTCGTAGTCGAGGTGCTCGACCACGCGGCCGCGCGACTCGACCCGCGTCGTGCCGAGGAACGTCGCGATTGCGCCCGCGCTGTCGGAGCGCACCTCGTCGACGACGGCGTCGAGCGACAGCGGCTCGGCGGTGAGGCGGAAGGAGCCACCCGACACCGGCGGGATGAGGGCGACCTCGTCGCCTTCGGCGAGCTCGCGGTCGCGTTGCGCGTACTCCTTGTTCACCGCGTAGAGCAGTCCGTCCGGCTCGGGCCCGAGGCCGAGCGCGGGCCACACGTCCTCGACGCGCGCCACACCGTCCAGCTCGCGTTTGCTCCAGCCGGCCCGCTCGCGCAGCCCGGCGAACAGCCGGACGTTCACCTTCACGGCGCGTAGGCCAGTCGTGAGGGCCAGTCGTAGTGGCCGTAGTAGTTGA
>JBKOVW010000032.1:0-7894 GCA_046724095.1 Actinomycetota bacterium
CGCACCTCGTCTGCGACGAACAGCAGGTAGGCCGCGACGCTTTCCGGCGTTGCCGCGAACTTCGCGCGGAGCTCGGGCCGTTGCGTCGCGATTCCGACGGGGCACGTGTCGAGATGGCACGAACGGACCATCAGGCAACCCTCCGCGATCAGCAGTGCGGTGCCGAAGGAGACCTCGTCCGCGCCGAGGAGCGCAGCGATCACGACATCTCTGCCGGTCTTGAGGCCGCCGTCCGCCCGCAACCGGACGCGCCCGCGCAGTCCCGACTCGACGAGAGTCCGTTGCGCGTCGGCGAGCCCGAGCTCCCACGGCGCGCCCGCATGCTTGATCGACGTGAGCGGGCTCGCTCCGGTGCCGCCGTCGGCGCCGGCGATGTGGATCACGTCGGCGAGCGCCTTTGCGACGCCGGCTGCGACGACTCCGACGCCGGCGGAGGAGACGAGCTTCACCGAGACGGCGGCATGCGGGTTCGCCTGCTTCAGGTCGAAAACGAGCTGCGACAGGTCTTCGATCGAGTAGATGTCGTGGTGCGGCGGCGGTGAAATCAGCTCGATGCCGGCCTGCGTGTGGCGAAGGCGAGCGATTTCCGCCGTGACCTTGTGACCGGGCAGCTGTCCGCCCTCGCCCGGCTTCGATCCCTGCGCGATCTTGATCTGCAGCTCGTCCGCAAAGGCGAGGTACTCGGGTGTGACGCCGAAGCGTCCCGACGCGACCTGCTTGATCCTCGAGTTTGCATCGGTGCGAAAGCGCGCCGGATCCTCGCCGCCCTCCCCCGAGTTCGAGCGCGCTCCGAGGCTGTTGAACGCGCGCGCGACGGTCTCGTGCGCTTCGGCCGAGAGCGAGCCGTGCGACATGGCGCCGCCCGAGAAGCGCCGCACGATCGATTCGACCGGCTCGACGTGGTCGAGCGGAACCGGGGTCGTTTCTGCAAGCTCGAGCAGGTCGCGTAGCTCGAGCGGCGCACGGCCGTTCACGAGGTCGGCGAAGCGCTCGTAGTCGCGGCGGCGGAGCGCATGCGCGGCCTGCTTCAACGCGTCGACGACGGGCGGATTCGTCGCATGCGGCTCGCCGCCCTTGCGGAACTTCACGTAGCCCGGGTTCTCGAGCTCGCGCGCGCGCTGTCGCTGAAGAATCTCTCGCTCGAGCTCGGCGAAGCCGACCCCGCCGACGGCGCTGGGAGTTCCGCTCAGGCAGAGGTCGACGACGTCCGGCGCAAGGCCGACGGCCTCGAAGAGCTGCGCGCCGCGATACGACGACACGTCGGCGATGCCCATCTTGGACATGATCTTGAGGACGCCGTCCTCAATTGCGTCGCGGAAGCGGAGCTGCGCTTCGGCAGGCGATGGATGATCGCCCCCGAGCTTGTCGTCGGCTGCGAGGGCCGCAATCGTCTCGAGCGCGAGGCGCGGACAGACCACGTCCGCGCCGTACGCGAGCAGGCACGCGAAGTCGTGCGCCTCGCGCGGCTCCTCCGCGTCGACGACGATCGACACGTTCGCTCGGCGCCCCTCTGCGACCAGGCGCTGATGGACAGCCCCGACGGCGAGCACGGCCGGAATGCCTCGCGCTTCGAGCACGAGGAGTGCGGCATCGGAGGCAGCCGACTCGTCCGCGAGACGTATGCACGCTCGGCGCAGGCCCTCGCGCTCGTCGAATGCTGCGTGCAGCACGGCGCCGCGGCGGGCGAGCTCCGAGACGGCGCTCGGAAACGCGAAGAAGCTCTCGAGCTCGAGGAGCCGGGCCGTTCGGGGGTGCTCGCCGACGAGTGGCGCACGCGCTCCCAGCAGTGTCCTCAGCGACATCACCGAGCGCTCACGCAGATGGTCGATCGGCGGGTTCGTCACCTGCGCGAAGCGCTGGCGCAGATACGACGTGACGGGGCGCGCGCGGCCGGCAAGAGGCGGCAGCGCCGTGTCGTCGCCCATCGAGGAGGTCGGCTCGTGCCCGGTCGCAGCCGCCGGCCGTAGCAGCAGCGAGATGTCCTCGCGGGTGAACCCGGCGGCCACCTGCCGCTCTGTCAGGCTCTCGGTCGGCGGCTCGACGGGTGTGCCTGCGGCGAGCGGGTCGACTGTCGCGCGGAGCCAGCGTGAGTACGGCCGCTTCCGGGACAGCCGTCGCTTGACGTCGCGGTTCTCTTCGATGCCCGTCGCCGGATCGACGACGAGCATCTGCCCTGGTCCGAGCCGGCAGCGCCGGATGCGGGCGCCCTGGGGGAGAGGGAGGGCGCCCGCTTCCGATGCGCAGGCGACGAGCCGGTCGTCGGCAACCACGTAGCGCAGGGGACGCAAGCCGTTCCGGTCGAGGGCGGCACCGACAACGCGCCCGTCCGTGAAGACCACGCCCGCTGGGCCGTCCCACGGCTCGAGGAGCGTGGCGTGGTAGCGGTAGAAGCTGCGAATGTCGTCGTCCAGTTCCGGGTCGGCGTCGTACGCCTCCGGCATGAGCATCGCGGCGGCGTGACGGATATCGCGCCCGCTGCGGACGAGCAGTTCCAGCGCATTGTCCAGCAGCGTCGAGTCGGAGCCGTCCTC
Organism: Actinomycetota bacterium; assembly: GCA_046724095.1. Taxonomy (GTDB): domain Bacteria; phylum Actinomycetota; class Thermoleophilia; order Gaiellales; family Gaiellaceae; genus 3-1-20CM-4-69-9. The sequence goes on from JBKOVW010000032.1 coordinate 2,532, forward strand.
CTCGAGCTCGAAGCCGCGCGCCCGCATCCAGGCGACGTTCGCCGCGATCGAGTTGATCTCGCCGTTGTGCGCAAGCAGCCGGAAGGGCTGCGCACGCTCCCATGACGGCTGCGTGTTCGTCGAGAAGCGCTGGTGGAACAGAGCGAACGGCACCGAGAGCTGCGGGTCGAGCAGGTCTGGGTAGAACGTCGCGAGCTGGTCTGCCGCACAGAGCGCCTTGTAGGTCACCGTCCGGAACGAGAGGGACGCGACGTACGCGCCCGGCACCGACTGCGTCCTCACACGGGCCCGGTACGCACGCGCCTCCGCCTGGGCGAGCGTGAGGCCGTATGGCTGCCAGAGGACGAGCTGCTCGATCCGGGGCATGCTCGCCTGCGCCTGCTCGCCGAGCGCAGCCGGGACGACCGGCACTTCGCGCCACCCTCCGAGTCCGATCCCTTCGGCAGCGCACGCCTCCTCGATCGCCGCCCTCGCCCGTTCATCGCGGAGGAAGACCATCGCCAGGCCGCACCAGCGGCCGGGGACGAGTGTGAGCGGCAGGGGGATGAGGACACCGGCCCCGTCCCCCGTGCGGTCATCGGCGCCGACCGCACCCCGGTGCCGCATCCGGGCGAGGCCCTCGAGTGCGCCGTCCAGGATCGAGCGCGACGCGCGCCCGGTCGCGTCGGCGAGGAAGCCGATGCCGCAGGAGTCCCGCTCGCGGGTTGGATTGGCGAATGGCGGCTGCACTGGCTGCGCCCTTTGTTCGGATGTGGACTCTCCGCCTGCTGTTGCGACCTAGCCGGCGTCGGCGGAGGAACGAAACGCCGGCTAGCGCGTAATGACGCGCGTAAGGAGAAGCGAGTTGTCCTTGCGTGCGCGCGTCATGGAAGGGCGGACACTAGACGTCCTTCCGGACGGAGGCAAGGGGGTTTAGGATCGCGTCGTGATCCGAGGCACGCTCGCAGCCCTTGCGCTCGCGCTGGTCCTGGCCGCTCCAACGTCGGCCGCCCAGCAATACAACGTGAGCTTCCACGCCTTCCCGCTGCCGAAGGGCGGGGTGACGAGCGGCACGTGGACGTCGCCGTGGTTCTCGACCGGCTTCGGCTTCACCGAGCTGGTCGCGTCGTGGAACGCGTCGACGCCGTCCGGCACGTGGATCGAGGTGCGCATGCGCGCGACGACCGACAAGGGCACGCAGACCAAGTGGTACGTCATGGGGCGGTGGGCGTACGGCGACGGCGACATCCAGCGGACGTCGGTCGGCGGGCAAGGCGACGCGGATGGTTTTGTCTCGATCGACACCTTCTTCGCCAAGGACCATCCGCTGACGGCCTATCAGCTCAACGTCACGCTCTTCGGGACCGGCGCGAAGGTGACGCGCCTCGGTGCCGTCGCGTCCGATCCGGTGAACACGAACCCCTACGTCGCGAGCACGACGACGATGACTCGCACGATCGACCTGCAGGTACCGCAGTACTCGCAGGAGATCCACGCCGGCCAGTACCCGCAGTTCGACGGCGGGGGCGAGGCGTGGTGCAGCCCGACGTCGACGTCGATGGTGGTCGCGTACTGGGGGAAGGGCCCCAGGCCGGCCGACTACGCGTACGTGCTCTCGGACTATCCCGGCATCGACGATCCGTGGGTCGACTACGCCGCGCGGTACACGTTCGACTACCACTACAACGGCGCGGGCAACTGGCCGTTCAACACCGCGTACGCTGCGCACTTCGGCCTCGAGAGCGAGGTCACGCAGCTGCACTCGCTCGCGGAGGCGGAGCAGTTCGTCAAGGCGGGCCTTCCGCTGGTCGCCTCGATCGCGTTCGAGCCGAACAAGCTCGACGGCTTTCTCTTCCGCGGCACCGACGGCCACCTGCTCGTGATCGGCGGCTTCACTGCGGACGGCGACGTCATCTCGTACGACCCGGCGTCGTCGAGCGACGCCACGGTTCGCCACGTGTACGACCGCGCGCAGTTCGAGAAGGCGTGGATGACGGCGACGGGCGGGATCGTCTACGTGATCCATCCGGCGTCGGTCGCGTTGCCGCCGTCGCCGGCCGGCAACTGGTAGGGCTGCGCTACCAGTTCGTCGACTGCCGCTGGGAGCTCGGCAACCCCGCCCGCGGGCGTGAGCTCTATCTCGCGGGACACATTCCCGGCGCGAGCTTCCTCGACGTCGACACCGATCTCTCTTCGGAGCCCGGCCCGCGCGGCCGTCACCCGTTGCCAGGGACGCACGCGTTCGCCGATGTTGCCGGCCGTGCTGGAATCGGCAAGGGCGTCTTCGTCGTCGCCTACGGCAACATGGGCGGCGCCGAGCGGCTCTGGTGGCTTCTGCGCCACTTCGGCCATGACGACTGCGCTGTTCTCGACTTCGAAGGCTGGCACGGGCCGCTCACGGGCGGGGAGGAGCCGATCGAAGCCGCGCACTTCACGGCACGTGCGCGCGACGACGACACGATCGAGGCCGACGAGCTCGCACGGCGTCTCGACGAGCTGGTCGTCGTCGACGCTCGCCTCGCCGAGCGCTGGCGTGGCGAGCCGAATCCGATCGACAAGAAGCCCGGCCGTGTTCCCGGAGCCCTCAACGCGCCGTGGAACGAGCCGCTGCCCGATCTACCCGAGGGCGAGCTGGTCGCCTACTGCGGCTCAGGCGTCACGGCCAGCGTCCTGCTCCACCGACTCCATCTCGCCGGGCGCGAGGGCAAGCTCTATCCCGGCTCGTGGTCGGAGTGGGAGCAGCGCGACTTGCCGCTCGAGCGAGGCAAGTAACACAGTGTTACTTGCGAGCGCGCGCGTCCGTCGCGCTGCGAAGTTGCAAGTAACACTGTGTTACTAGGGCTTGATGTGAAACTCCGGCGCGCTTTGGCCTTCGGAGCGGCATGATCTCCTCGCAGATAGCGAACGACACGGAGGAACGATTGCGGCGCTTGAACTTCCTGGAAGACGAGCCCTGGGATGAGGTGAACGACGACGTCAACCGTGTCCGCTGGTTCGGGCACCCGTTCGAGACCGACATGCTCGGGGCGTCGCTAATCGAGTATCTGCCTCGGGCACCCGATACCCCGCTTCACATGCACTACGGCGTCGAGGAGATGTTCTTCATCCTCAGCGGGACGCTGACCGTCCGCACTCCGGAGGGCGAGGAGCAGCTCTCGCCCGGTGACGTCGTCTATTTCCGCGAGGGCCGTGAAGGGCTACACACGTTCTCCAACCCCACGGACGAGCCCGTGCGACTGCTGGGCATCTCGAGCAAGCGGTTCCCGGATGTCGTTGCCTACCCCGAGCGAGGAGTTGCTTGGGTGGCGACGCGTCACCCGGAGCGTCCGGTACCCGACGGCGGTGACGAAGGAATCATCGCCCGTTTCGAGTTGCCTCGCGGTGAGTGATGTCCGCTCACCGGATTTCAGACGCCGGGCGAACGCCCGACGTCCTGATGGCGGCGCCGTCGAGCGGCGCCTAGGCCGCGGCCGTCGCCGAGCCCCAGCTGGCGAGGTAGGGCTGCCAGCCCGACGGGATCTTGGGCGCGGCCAGGCTGATGAAGAGGACAGGCGCCGGCGGCTTCGGTAGATGCAGCAGTTCCATCCTTGCTTCCTCGAGCAGGCGGTTGCCCTTCTTGTGGTTGCACGGCGCGCACGCGGTGACGACGTTCTCCCAGACGGACTCACCGCCCCGGGAGCGCGGCACGACGTGGTCGAGCGTCAGACGGCCCGCCGTCGTCCCGCAATACGCGCAGCGCCAGCCGTCGCGCGCGAACAGTGCGCGGCGCGAGATCTTCCGCTGCACCGCGCGCGGCACACGCACGTAGGCGACGAGCCGGATCACGTGCGGCCACGGAAAGGTGTCCGTCGCCGAGTGGAGCTCCTGCTGCAGCTCCTCGATCACCTCGGCCTTGCCCTTGAACACGAGCACATGCGCACGCCGAACCGTTGTGACGTTCAGCGGCTCGTAGCTGGCGTTGAGGACGAGAACCTGCTGCATCCGGGCCGAAATGTAGCTGAGCGCTGTCCCGGTCAGCTCGCCATCGCCCGCTCGACCGCCTCCTCCTCTTCGGGCGAGAGCGCGACGTTGGGTCGGCCGCGGTCGAGCTCCTTGACGTAGATCCGGGCGTAGTCACGGCCCTGGATCGCGCTGACGACGACGCCGCTCCGGCCGGCGTCGAGGAGGGCGATCGAAGCTGACTGGTGCCCGCCGGCGCCCTCGTACGCGTCGTAGCGCACGAGCGACGTCTTCGAGACCGCCGTGTCGACGCGCCGGTCGACCCGTGAGAGGCCGGCGGCGATCTCGTCGACGGCGCGGTGCAGGTCGTCGATCCGGCCCTGCAGCGAGACGGCGAAGTCGACGAGGTCCTGCTTGCCGCCGCCGAGGAGGACTAGCTGCGCGCCGCGGACGGCGCGGAGCTTCCACCAGGCCGTGACGGCCACGAGCAGCGCCACAGCGCTGACGGCACACGCCCCGATCGCGATCCACTCGGCGGTGGTGAGGCTCATGGGCTACCCGAGCGAGAAGATGACCTTGAACTCGGCGGAGTTGTTGGTCGTGGTCGACTCCCCCGGGACGGGCTCGATGTCGACCTTGACCGTCGTCGGCAGGCCGAAGAGGCCGTTGATGTCGATGTTCGTGAACGTCACGGTCTTCGTCTCGCCGGCGTTGATCACCGGAATCTTCTTCCGCATCACGATTGGCCTCGGCGACTTCTGGATCGTGAGCGTCACGCCGACGTTGAATTCCTGGAAGTCCCCGGAGTTCTCGACGGACGCCTGGAACGCCAGGTCGGTCGACGCGGTGATCTCGTTGTCGCTCGCCGGAACGCCCGACTGCAGCGTCTTCCCGTCCGGTAACGCCTTCACCGGCCCGAGTGCGCTGCCGTGCTTGCCGCTCGGGTTCCCGCCCGTCGCGGCGCCGTGCACGCGCTGCCAGACCGTCATCATCGCCTGCGAGCTCGCAAGATCCGGGTTCGGGAAGATCTGCGAGTCGGGAACGGGGCCGACGTCGGTGACGTTCTGCCGGGCCAGCTCCTGCTGCGTCGGCTGCCGGAAGTAGAAGTCCCAGTTCACGTCGCTCGCAGCGAGCAGTCGGGCCTGCTCCGCGAGCAGCTGGCCCGCCGCGCTCGCGTTCTTCGCCGTCGCCGTCTGCCTGAACGCGTCGGCGAGCCTGCTCAGCCCGCTCGCGCGCAGGCTCAGCACCTCGACCAAGTGGTCGTGCTCGACGCGGAGCGGCCCGGGCGGGTTGATGTCCTGCGCCTGTGCGACACCTTGCTGCTGCTGCGCGGCGAGGCCCTTGAGCTTCTGCTCGAGCTGGCTCTCCTTGATCCCCGTCGCAGAGAGCGTCTGGTTGAGCTGTTTGCCGATCGCGGTCGAGGCCGCCGCGACCTTGTTGACCGC
>JBKOVW010000034.1:0-3335 GCA_046724095.1 Actinomycetota bacterium
TGCCCGATCCAGGCATAGACCCACGGCTCGTTGTGCGTGATCCAGTGCCGCACGCGATCGCCGAGACGGTTTGCAACGACCTCCGCATACTCGACGAACGCCTCCGCGGTCGCGCGCACGGGCCAGCCGCCTGCGTCCTCCAGCGCCTGGGGCGTGTCCCAGTGGAACAGCGTCACGAACGGCTCGATCTCGTTCGCGAGCAGCTCGTCGACCAGCCGGTCGTAAAAATCGAGCCCCGCCTGGTTCACTTCGCCGCGACCCTGCGGCAGCACGCGCGGCCACGCGATCGAGAAGCGGAAGGCGTCGACCCCCAGCTCCTTCATCAGCTTCACGTCGTCGCGGTAGCGGTGGTAGAAGTCGCACGCGACGTCGCCGTTGTCGCCGCCGCGGACCTTGCCCGGCGTCGCGCAGAACCGGTCCCAGACACTCTCGCCGCGCCCGTCCTCGTGGGCCGCGCCTTCGATCTGATACGACGCGGTCGCCGCGCCCCAGACGAAGTCGGAGGGGAAGGAGCTCGGGTCGATTGTCATGGTGTCCTTTCGATCAGGGCCGACGGGGCGGTGACGTGACAACGTGCGGACTGCAGCGGCCGCGCTTCGACGAGCGGCGGCGTGACGTGCGAGCAGACGTCGATCGCGAGCGGGCAGCGGCTGACGAAACGGCAGCCTTCGGGCGGGTCGGTCGCCGCGGCCGCGAGCCCCTTGCGTTCCTGGATGCGGTCGGCGTGAAGCCGCTTTGCAGGATCGGGAACCGCGGCTAGCAGCAGCCGCGTATAGGGGTGCAGTGGTGACGAGAGCACTTCCTCGATCGGGCCGCGCTCGACGATCTGTCCCGCGTACATGACGAGGACGTCGTCGGCGACGTAGCGCGCGCTCGCGAGGTCGTGCGTGACGAAGAGGAAGGCGATGTCGTGCTCTTCCTTCAGCCGCATCATCAGGTTGAGGATCCCGATGCGGATCGAGACGTCGAGCATGCTCGTCGGCTCGTCCGCGAGGATGACCTTCGGCTCGACGGCGAGCACGCGCGCGAGCGCGACGCGCTGCCGCTGCCCACCGGAGAGCTCATGGGGATACTTCGCCGCGATCTCGTGCGGCGGCACGAGGCCGACGCTGCGCAGGAGCTCGAGCACGCGCTCCTCGACCTGGCTCGACGGCACCATCTTGTGGATGCGCAGCGGCCGCTCGATGTGGTGGCGCACGGTCTTCACCGGGTTCAGCGAGTCGAACGGATCCTGGAAGATCAGCTGCACCTGGGAGCGGTAGCGCACGACGTCGCGGCGGCGGCGCACACGCGCGACGTCGTCGCCCTCGAAGAGGACGGAGCCGCCGGTCGGGTCGTGGAGGCGCGCAAGCAGGCGTGCAACGGTGCTCTTCCCGCTGCCGCTCTCGCCGACGAGCGCGGTGATCTTGCCGGGCCGGAGCTCAAAGGAAACGTCGTCGACCGCGTGGACGCGCGCGAAGTGCTTCGTCAGCCCACGCACCTCGAGGGGAGCGACGGCGCTCATACCCCTCCCTCCTCGACCAGGTGGCAGGCGACCGAATGTCCCGGTGCAACCTTTCGGAGGACCGGCCGCTCGGTGGTCTGGCGCAGGTAGAGCGAGGCGTTGTCGCGCGTGCAGTGCGGACAGCGCGGGTGGAAGCGGCAGCCGCTCGGCGGGTTGCGTAGATCGGGCGGCGAGCCTGGAATTCCGGTGAGCCGCTCGAGGGGGCCGCTGAGCGGCGGGAACGACTGCAGCAGTCCCTGCGTGTACGGATGCTGCGCTTCGGTCCCGAGCTTCTGCGCGGGCCCGCTCTCGACGACCTCGCCCGCATACATGATCGCGATGCGATCGGCGAACTCGAGCAGCAGCGAGACGTCGTGCGTGATGAAGAGGACGGCGAACCCGAAGTCCCGCTTCAGCGCCTCGACCTGCTGCATGATCTCGCGCTGCACGACCACGTCGAGCGCCGTGGTCGGCTCGTCGAGCACGATCAGCTCTGGATTGAGCGAAAGCGCGATCGCGATGATCACGCGCTGACGCATCCCGCCCGAGAGCTGGTGCGGGTAGGCGCGGACGCGGTCCGGGTCGATGCCGACCAGTTCAAGCAGCTCCTGGGCTTGGGCGAGAGCGCGCTTCCTGTCGATGCGCTCGTGTGCGCGCATCGCGTCGACGAACTGGTCGCCGACGCGCATCACGGGGTTGAGGGCATTCATCGCGCTCTGGAACACCATCGAGACGTTCCGCCACCGGAAGCGGCGCATGTCCTCGTCGCTCTTGCCGACGAGATCCTCGCCACGGAAGACGATGCTCCCGCCGGAGATCCGGCCCGGCGGCCGCAGGATCCGCATCACAGCGTTCGCGATGGTGGTCTTGCCGCAGCCCGACTCGCCTGCGAGCCCGAGGATCTCTCCTTCGTGGACGGTGAGGTCGACGCCGTCGACAGCGCGGGCGCGCCCGTAGTCGACCGTGAGGCCGCGCAGCTCGAGCAGCGCGGGCGCGCTCGTCCGTGTTTCCACCGGAGCTTCCATCAGAGCCGTCATGTTGACGCGCGCTCCGTCCGCAGTCGCGGGTTGCTGATCTCGTCGATGCCGGCGAGCAGCAGCACGAGCCCGAGCACCGTGAAGGCCAGTGCCGCGCCCGGGAAGAAGAACGGCCACCACTCCCCCTGGAGGACGGTCGAGTTGACCTGCGCCCAGTAGAGCGTCACGCCCCAGCTTGTGCCCGACATGTCGCCGAGCCCCAGGAACTCGAGGCCCGCGTCGACGAGCAGCGCGATGTAGAAGACGAGCACGAAGCCCGCAGCGATGCGGCTGATCATGTTCGGCATCAGCTCGGCGAAGACGATGCGGCGCGTCGACTCGCCGCTCGACCTCGCTGCCAGGACGAAGTCTCTGTTCTTCAGCAAGAGGGCCTGCCCGCGCAGGATGCGCGCTTCGAACGCCCACAGGACGGCCGCGAGGACGATCACCATCGTCGAGGTACTGCGGTTCTTCGAGAAGCCGGAGATCACGACGAGCAGCGGGATCGCCGGGATGACGAGGAAGACGTTGATGAAGAAGTTGATGACCTCGTCGACGATGCCGCCGGCGTAGGCGGCGGTCACGCCGAGCGTGGCTGCAAGGCCGGTGGCGAGCAACGCGGCGGCGAAGCCGAGCAGGAGCGAGTGGCGGGCGCCGAGCGCGACCTGCGAGAAGATGTCGCTGCCCTGGTCGGTCGTGCCCATCAGGTGGTGCCACGAGGGGGCCTGCTTCGCCGCGAGGAGGTTGAACTCGTTCGGGTGCGCGACGGTGATCAGCGGCGCGATCAACCCGAACACCACCATCGACGCGACCATCAGCATCCCGACACGCGACTT
>JBKOVW010000356.1:0-6353 GCA_046724095.1 Actinomycetota bacterium
ATCGACGGCGGGTGCGTCGATGCCGACGACGGAGACCGCCGGGCCGGCCCACAACCGGGAAGTGAGGCTGCCGGTGCCGAGCAGCCGTACGCCGTCGAGAACGCCCGCGTCGGCCCGCAACCGCTCGTCGGTAAGGTCGAGCGGGTCCGCCGTACCCCGGTGCAGACCGGCGACCGCCACGTCGCCGCGCGCGTCGTGCAGCGTGGCGAGCAGCTGGACGAGGGTGGTCAGCGCATCCGGTACGGGCCCGCCGTAGACGCCGTTGTGCACGGCGTGCCGCAGCGTCCGCACCTCGACCACGGCGGCGACGCCGCCGCGCAGGGTGGTGGTCAGCGCCGGCACGCCGACCCGCCAGTTCGTCGAGTCGGCGATCACGACGACGTCGGCGGCGAGCCGGTCGCGGTGGGCGTCGAGGATCCGGCCCAGCGTCGGCGAGCCGATCTCCTCCTCGCCGTCGACCAGCACGGTCACACCGACGCCGAGATCGTCGCCGAGCGCGCGCAGCGCCGCCAGGTGCAGCGCGATGCCGGCCTTGTCGTCGGCCGCGCCCCGGCCGAACAGCCGGCCGCCCCGCTCCACCGGCTGGAACGGGTCGCTGTCCCAGTCCGCCCGGTCGCCGGCAGGTTGGACGTCGTGGTGGGCGTACAGCAGCACGGTCGGTGCTCCCGCCGGTGCCTGCCGCCGGGCGAGCACGGCCGGCTGCCCGCCGTCGACCTGCACCACGTCGACGCCCATGCCGACCGACGCCATGAGTCCCGAGACGGCCTGAGCGCTCGCGCGCATCGCCTCGGAGGCCGTCGGGTCGGCCGAGACCGACGGGATCCGGACCAGAGACTCCAGATCGGCCCGGACACCGGGCAGCACGCGGATGACGGCGGTGCGCAGGGCGTCCGCGGAGGTCATGTCAGCCGGCGTACATCCGCAGGTCGGACGCGAACCGCTCGGTCATCTCGATCACCCGCTGGAGCTCGGGGTGCCGCACGATGATCGTGCCGTCGCTGATGATGGTCGCCAGCCAGTCCCGCCGCTGCGCGCCGACCGGCAACAGGTCGACCAGCACCACCGAGTCGCCGTACTCGGCGAGCAGCTTTTCCAGCCCTTCCACCCGGGTGATCGCGCCGGCGCCCTGCGCCCGTTTGAAGATCGCGCCGGCGTTGTAGCGGCGCTCCAGCGGCCGGGAGAGCCGGCCGTGCACGACCGCCTCGGCCCACGCGACGTACACGTCGCCGTCGGTCGCATAGTTCATCAGGTCGGCCACCCGGGCACCGGCCACTCGCGCGCCGATCTCGCCGAAGACCGCCTCGCCGTCATCCGTGCGGTACCACTCCATGTGGGTGAAGCCGGTCGTGAAGCCCAGCGCCGCGATGACCGCGGCGCCCATCTCCCGGCCGGCCTGCAGATCCGGCACCGTGAGGTCGCGCAGCGAGATCGACACCGGGCTGATCCACTCGTGCATCTTCATCTGCAGCGGGCGGGGGCGATACCAGAGCATGTGTTCGAAGAGGACGGACCCTCCGGCGCAGATCGTGTCGTACGTGAACTCCTCGCCGTCGATGAACTCCTCCACGCTCACCTCGGGCAGGTGCCGCAGCACCGGCAGCACAGTGGACAGCTCCGTGGGGCCGTCGATCCGGTAGGTGTCCGCCGAGCCGGCGCCGGCGATCGGCTTGACGATCAGCGGGTAGCCGATGCGCTCGGCGGCCTCCCACACCCCGGCGACGCTGGTCGCGCTGGCGTGCCGGGGGGTGCGGATGCCGGCGGCGTCGATCGCCTGCTTCATGTGTTCCTTGTCGCGGAACGGCACCGTCTGCGCGACCGACAGACCGGGCAGCCCGAACGACTCCCGGATCCGCGCCGCCAGGATCATGTACGGCTCCCAGAGGCACTCCACCTGCTCGATCCGGGCGTGCCGGGCGAGGCCTTGCAGGGCCGCCAGCACCGCGTTCTCGTCCGCCAGCGACACGTGCTCGTAGTGTGCGAGGGAGTCCCGGGCCGCCGCCGGCAGTTCGGACGGCGGCTGGTCGCCGACGCCGATCACCGTCGCGCCGACCGCGGTCAGCGCCCGGGTGAAGTAGGCGATCTCGGCCGGATAGCCCGGCGACAGCATCACGACGTTCATTGCCTGCCTCCGCTCCGCGGCTCGGCGCTCGTTCGCCGTCGTGGTCCGGACCGTAGCCTCACCGTTACGCTCATTCCTGCTCCACCAGCTCGACGCGGATTCCGGTGATGATGCGGCGCAGCGCGTCCCGTACGACCTCGGTGTCGGGGTCGCGGACGATGACGTACCCCTCTCCTTCGTAGCTCGACGACGCCGCCTGCCCGGGCTGCGGCAGCCTCGCCTCGACGACGATGTGACCGAGCTCGGATTGCAGCTTCTCGACCCCGTGCACGGCGCGGACCCGGCCGCGGCCCTGGCCGCGCAGGTACGCCGTGCCGGCGGCGTACCGGCGCTCGGGCGGATCGAACCGGCCGAGCAGCATCAGCTCGGACCAGACCCGATAGAAGTCGACGTCGTGGACGTATCCCAGCATCGACGTGAGCTGGGCCCCGGGCGGGCGAGCCCCGACCTCGGAGACCGCCACCGACCCGTCGGGGCGGCGGAACCATTCCATGTGGGTCAGGGCGTCGCGCACGCCGAGCGCGCGCAGTGCCGCCGGCCCGACCGTCCAGATGCCGTCGTAGGCCGGATCGCTCATCTCCCGGGGCAGCAGCACGGTCCACTGGATCCAGGGGTTGCGCAGCACCTCCAGCGGCGGCGGCTGGTAATCGGACACCGACGACCAGACCGTCTGGCCGCCGACCGTGACGCTCTCGAACGTGTGTTCCGCGCCGACCAGGAACTCCTCGAGCAGGCCGGGCGCGTCCGCGCGGGGCGGGGTCGCCGTGAGCCAACTCACCAGGGCGTGGGCGTCGTCGAGCCGGTAGGTCGCCTGCGCCCCGGCCCCGGCCGGCGGCTTGGCCACCAACGGGAACCCGACCTCGTTCGCGAACGCCAGCGCCTCGTCGGGGGTCGTGACGAGCTGGTGCCGGGCGCACGGCACGCCCGCGGCGCGCAGCACCGTCTTCATCCGGGCCTTGTCCCGTACGTTGAGCGCAGTCTGCACGTCCATGCCCTCGATGCCCAGCGCCTCGCGCACCTGGGCCAGCGGCACCTGCAGTTGCTCCAGCGCGCCGACCAGGCGTTCCACCGGTCCCATCTGGCGGCTCAGGCCGGCCACCGCCTCGGCGATCTGGCGCGGGTCGAGCGCGTCGTCGACCCGCCAGTGCCCGTCCAGGCGCTCCTTGAGCACGGGCGCCAACCGCTCCGCCGGCTCGGACGTGACGACCGCGAGTTGGACGTCGGGCAGCGCGGCCGCGGTCGCGACGAACCGGGTCGTGGCCTCGAGCAGGAAAGGCGCGACGAACGCAGCGACGACCACAACCGGACGCTACCCGTCCTCGGCGCCGCGCGCTGGCCGAACGCCGGCGACATCCGCCGCAGCGCGACTGCCAGCCGCCGCGGGTAGCATGCGGATGGTGAATGTTGTCCTGGTCGAGCCGGCGTTCCCGCCGACGCAGCGCCACTTCGCCCGCGCCCTGGCGGAGGTCGGCGCGACGGTGATCGGGATCGGCGAACGCCCCACCGATGCCCTCGACGACCAGCTCAAGAGCTGGATGGCGCACTACCATCAGGTGTCCAACGTGACGGATGTCGGCGCGATGACCGACGCCGTCCGGTGGATCCAGGGAAAGGTCTGGGTCGACCGGCTGGAGGCGACCATCGAGGCGCACACGCTGGCCGCCGCGCAGGTGCGCGAGAACTGCACGATCCCGGGTACGTCGGTGCGCACGGCCTGGCTGTGCCGCGACAAGCCGTCGATGAAGGAGGCGCTGCGGGAGGCCGGAGTGCCGACGGCGGCGTCGACCGCCGCGGAGAACGCCGCCCAGGTGTACCAGTTCGCCGACGCGGTCGGGTATCCGCTGATCCTCAAGCCGCGGTCGGGCGCGGGCGCGCTGGACACCACCCGCGCCGACAACAAGGCCGAGCTCGACGAGGCGCTCGGCCGCTTCGGCGGGCAGGGGGTCTCGTCGATCGCGGTCGAGGAGTTCGTCGAGGGTCACGAGGGCTTCTACGACACCGTGTCGATCGACGGGCGCGCCGCTCTGGATTTCGTCTCGCACTACTACCCGAACGTCCTCGAGGCGATGCGCACCCGGTGGATCTCGCCGCAGTTCATCTCGACCAACCGGGTCGACACGGCCTCCGACTACGCCGAGCTGCGCGAGATGGGCGCCCGCGTCACCGAGGCGCTCGGCATCGGCACCAGCGCCACCCACATGGAGTGGTTCTTCGGGCCGAAGGGACTGCGGTTCTCGGAGATCGGCTGCCGCCCGCCGGGCGTCGGCGCCTGGGACCTCTACTCGGCCGGCAACGACCTCGACGTCTACCGTGAGTGGGCGAACGCGGTGGTGCACGGGCACATCGCCACCCGCCCGTCCCGGCAGTACGCCACCGGGATCGTCGCGCTGCGGCCGGATCGGGACGGCCAGATCACCGGCTACTCCGGCGTCGACGAGGTCCAAGCCCGCTCCGGGCAGTGGGTGATCGACGCGCACCTGCCGGCGCCCGGCACCCCGACCCAGCCGGTCGAGGCCGGCTACTGGGCCAACGCGTACGTCCGGATGCGCCACCCGGACTACGACGCGCTGCGGGGGCTGCTCGACGACGTGGGTCGCACCGTCCACGTCTACGCCTCGTGACCGAGCGGAACGAGGTCACCGGCTGGCTCAGCACCGTCCGCGTGGAGGGCGGCCCCGGACTCGTGATCAACAAGCTCCGGTCGCAGACCGAAATCGACGGCGCCATGGTCGACCGGTTCCTGGCCGAGCATGAGGCGCCCCTGGTAGAGGGCAGGTTCTGTACGTTCCTGTACCGGGGCGAGGCCGACGAGGTGCGCCTCGCCCAGCGGATCGTCGGGCTGCCCGACCGGCTGCCGATGCGCCGGCTGCCCCGGACGGACCTGTGGTACGTGATCCTCGAGGTACCCGAGGGGTCGCGGATCGAGTACCAGCTCGAGGTGTGCCGTGACGACCGGGTCGAGCGTCTCAACGACCCGCTCAATCCCAAGTTGTCGTACAGCCCGGTCGGCTCCTCGTCGGTCTGCCTCGGGCCCGGCTACGTCACGCCGGACTGGACCATGCCGGATCCGGCGGCGCCGCCCGGGCAGCTCACCGACCTGGTGGTGCAAAGCCGCGCGCTGGGCCGCGACTGTCAGGTGACGCTGTATCTGCCGGCCGGCTTCCGGCCGACCGGCAGCTATCCGCTGCTGGTCGTGCACGACGGCGGCGACTTCCTCAGGTACGCCGCCGCCAAGACGGTGCTGGACAACCTGATCCACCGCCGCCACGTGGCCGAGACGGTGGTCGCGTTCCTGCACCCGAAGGACCGGCTGACGGAATACGCCGACTCGGCGGAGCACGCCGAGTTCGTCACCCGCGAGCTGCTGCCGTTGCTGGAGACTGAGCTTCCGCTCGCGGCCGAGCCGTCGGGTCGATGCCTGCTGGGGTCGAGCTTCGGTGCGATCGCCGCGCTGTCGACGGCGCGCCGCTTCCCAGACACGTACGGCTCGCTCGTATTGATGTCCGGGTCCTTTGTATTCACGGTTGACGGCGCCCCGCACGGTGGCGGGCCGGCGTTCGACCCGGTGGTGGAGTTCGTCAACGACTACCGGAGGCGGCCGACAAAGGTGGCGGACCGGCTGTTCGTAAGCTGCGGCGCGTTCGAGCCGTTGATCGTCCGGCAGCGCCCGATGCTGGAGACCTTCCGGTCTGTCGGGATGCGCGTGCGGTACGTCGAGCCGTACGACGGGCATAACTGGGTGAACTGGCGCGACCGGCTGTGCGACGCGCTGTCCTGGGTGGATCCGCCCGGCTGAGCGAGTTACGGCCGGCGCACCTACCGCACGGCGCGCCACCTCCGGGCGGCAGGCGGCGCCCGGAGGTGGCGGGGTGGGAGTTGTCAGACGTGCTGTAGCCGGGCGGCAACAGCGGCGATCCAGCCGAAGGCGACGGCGAGGAACAGGAAGAAGCCGGCGTTGCCCAGCGGCACGACGAGCAGAGTGATCATGGCGGTTGTCGCCCCGAGGCATACCCAGCCCAGCGGGCGCCAGCGGGTATCGCCGCGCACCGCGAGCGCGGTGGCGACCGGCGCGGCCAGGATCGCCGGCAGCACCACCAGGAACGCGAGGCCGTGGATCCAGCCGTGCCAGGTGGACGGGTCACCGGTGTCGATCATCGTGGCGTCGACCGGGAAGGCCGATGCGGCGATCGCGGCACCGGCCAGCGCGACCAGAACTACCGCCACCGTGCTGGCC
>JBKOVW010000159.1:0-6600 GCA_046724095.1 Actinomycetota bacterium
GCCGCACGGCGAGGTTCTGGGCGGCGACCTTCCCGCCGCGAGGACAGCGCAGCAAGCGCACGCGCGGCTCGCGCGCGGCGATGCGCTCGACGAGCGCGTCGGTGTCGTCCGTCGAGGCGTCGGACGCGACGACGATCTCGAAGCGGTCGGCTGGATAGTCCTGCTCGAGCAGGTTCTGCAGCCGCCGCTCGATGACGGTCTCCTCGTTGTGCGCGGCGACGATGACGCTGACGCGCGGCGTGAAGTCGGCCTTCCGAACGGGGCGGCCCCGCAGGCGTGCGAGCAGGGCCGCGAAGAGCGGGTACCCGACCTGCGTCCAGACGAGTGCGCCGAGCGACGCCCAGAACAAGACCTTCCAGATCACGCGGCAATCGTAGAGTTGTATGGTCGAGCGGGCACGGAACCGATGCACGCGAGAGAGGCAGCGGCGAGGCCCATCGCCATCGGAGGGCGGGGCTTCCCGCTCGAGGTGGTGGTCGTGTGGTTGCTGTTCTTCGCGGACGCAATCGCGATACTCGTGACGTACTCGCGGCTGCCGCCGAGACAGCTGTATCACGTTTCCGGGAGCGGGATCGAGGGCGGTGCGAGCCGCGTGGTTGTCTTCGCGAACTACTCGACGGCGCTCGCCGCGATTCCGGTTATCGCTATCGCTGCCGATCGGCTGTCGCGCCGTTGGACGACGGTCGTCGCAGTCGTCGCAGTCGTCATGAGTGCGGCCGTCTTCTGGCCGGGCGTCGTCGACCAGTCCGACCTCGACGCGCGGCCGGTGAACGCGATCGCTGCGATTGGGGTCCTCCTCGCGCTTGCTCTGACGGCGATCGCGCTGCTTCGGCTTCCGAGTCGCCGCTTCGCGCGGCCGCAGCCGGGGGACAGGTGGCGTGCGGCGGTCGCGATCGTCGCCGTGCTGCTCGGGCTGCCGTGGATCGCCGCGGACCTCGGGCTCTACCTCAACGGCGTTCCCGGCCTTCGCGACGTCTACCAGACCGGAAAGCTGACGTGGGAGACACCCATGTTGCACCAGCTCTTCCCGACCGTCCACCACGGGCACCACCACGGCCTCGACGCACTGCTCCTGCTGCTGACGGCGCTCGTCCTGTCGCGCGTGGTTCCGAGTGTTCGCCTCCGGCCGCTGCGGATCGCGCTCGGAATCTACCTCGCGCTGATCGTGGCCTACGCGATCGCGAACATGGCCAACGACGCCTGGGACGAGCAGGTCGTGAAGCGGGGGTGGACGGACTGGTTGATCCCCGACGTGGTGCAGCCGAAGCTGGGCGTGGCGTGGGCGCTGATCCTTGCCGGCGCGGTCGTCCTTTACGCGGGCGCCGGTTGGTGGAGGCTCCGGCTCAGACGGCTTTGACGGAGGCCGCGAGCTGCTCGACCGACTGTTTCGCGTCGCCGAAGAGCATCACCGTCTTGGGGTTCAGGAACAACGGGTTCTCGATGCCGGCGAAGCCCGGGTTCATGCTCCGCTTCAGCACGACGACCTGCTGCGACTGGTCGACGTTCAGGATCGGCATGCCGTAGATCGGGCTGCCCTGGTTGTTCCGCGCATCGGGGTTGACGACGTCGTTCGCGCCGATCACGAGCGCGACGTCCGTGCGCGGGAACTCGTTGTTCGCGTCGTCCATCTCCTTCAGCTGGGGATACGGGACGTTCGCCTCCGCCAGCAGCACGTTCATGTGGCCCGGCATGCGCCCCGCGACCGGATGGATCGCGTACGAAACCTCGACTCCGCGCGACTCGAGCAGGTCCGCGAGCGAACGCACGTCGTGCTGCGCCTGCGCCACCGCCATCCCGTAGCCGGGTACAAAGACGACCTTGTGCGCGTAGGCGAGCATGACGGCGACGTCCTCGGCGCTCGCCGAGCGCACCTGCCCGTCCGTCGACCCCGCGGTCGCGGCAGCCCCCGACGGCGCGAGCTGCCCGAATGCGCCGAAAAGGACGTTCGCAATCGAGCGGTTCATCGCCCGCCCCATCAGGATCGTCAGCAGGGTGCCCGACGCGCCGACGAGCATGCCGCTCACGATCAGGACGTTGTTCTCCAGCTCGAACCCGGTCGCGGCGGCGGCGAGTCCCGTGAACGCGTTCAGCAGGGAGATCACGACCGGCATGTCGGCGCCGCCGATCGGCAGCACGAAGAGCACGCCGAAGAGCAGCGACCCGAGGACGAGCGCCCAGATCAGCCACTGCTGCTCCGCGCCGGCCGCGATCGCGATTCCGCACGCCAGCACGGCGGCGAACAGCAGCGCGTTCGTCGCCTGCTGGAGCGGATAGACGATCGGGCGGCCGCCGATCAGCTCCTGCAGCTTCGCGAACGCGACCATCGAGCCCGCGAACGAGATGCTCCCGATGATCGCCGACAGCATGATCGAGGTGCTGATGTCCGTCTTCAGCGTGCCCGGGTCGGGCGCGAGGTTGTGGAACCCGGCCAGCGAGATCAGCGCCGCCGCGCCGCCGCCGACGCCGTTGAACAGCGCGACCATCTGCGGCATCGCCGTCATGCGCACCTTGCGCGCGGCGACGGCGCCGAACGTGCCGCCGATCGCCATGCCGATCGCGATCTCCCAGTAGCTCATGACCGCGTCCTGCAGGAACGTCACGACGATCGCGATCAGCATCCCGATCGCGCCGATCTGGTTGCCGCGCCGCGCCGTCGCCGGGTTCGACAGGAACCGCAACGCCAGCACGAACGTCACGATCGTGACCAGATAGAGGAGGTTCGTCGCCTCGCGGCTCACGAGTCGGGGTCTCTGCGCTCCCGCTTCTTGAACATCTCGAGCATCCGGTCGGTCACGACGAAGCCGCCGACGACGTTCGCCGACGCGAGCACGACCGCGACGAGCCCGATGATCGTCGTCAGCGTGTCCTTGTGATCGGCGCCGGCGACGAGCATCGCGCCGACGATCACGATGCCGTGGATCGCGTTTGTCCCCGACATCAACGGCGTGTGGAGCAGCGTCGGCACCTTGGAGATCACCTCGAAGCCGAGGAAGATCGCGAGCACGAGGATCGTGATCTCGAACGTGAGCAGCAGACCGTGGCTCATGCGGGCACCTGCTCGCGGGTCACGCACGCGCCCGCGGTGATCTCGTCGTCCCAGTCGAGGTTGAGCTCGCCCTCCGGCGCCAGGTGCTGCAGGAGCGCCGAGACGTTCCGCGCGTACAGCTGGCTCGCGTGGAACGGCATCGTCGACGGGATGTTCGTCAGGCCGACGACCGTGACGCCGTCACGGTCGACGATCTCGCCCGGGTGCGTCAGCTCGCAGTTGCCGCCGGTCTCCGCCGCCAGGTCGACGATCACCGAGCCCGGGCGCATCCGCGCAACCGCGCCCGCGGGAATCAATCTCGGCGCCGCGCGGCCCGGGATCAGCGCCGTGGTGATCACCGCGTCGTACTCGGGGATGCGCTCCTCGAGCGCCTCCTGCTGGCGCCGCTGCTCGTCCTCCGTGAGCTCGCGCGCGTAGCCGCCCGCCGTCTCCTCGCCGACGATGCCGAGGTCGAGGAACGATGCACCGAGGCTTTCGACCTGCTCGCGCACGACGGGCCTGACGTCGAAGCCGGCGACGACTGCGCCGAGGCGATGCGCGGTCGCGATCGCCTGCAGGCCCGCCACCCCGGCGCCGAGCACGAGCACCTTCGCCGGCGCGACCGTCCCCGCCGCGGTCATCAGCATCGGAAAAAACCGCGGCAGGCGGTCGGCCGCGATCAGCACCGCCTTGTAGCCGGACACCGTCGCCTGCGACGAGAGCGCGTCCATCGGCTGTGCGCGCGTGATGCGCGGGATCGACTCCATCGCGAACGCGTGCACGCCGCGCTCGGAGAGCCGCTCGATCCCGGGGCGATCGGTCAGCGGCTCGAGGAAGCCGACCAGCACCTGGCCGCTGCGCAGGCGACCGGCCTCGTCCGGCGCCGGCTTGCGGACCTTCGCGACGGCGTCGGCGTCCCAGACCGCGTCCGAGAGCGTCGCGCCGGCATCTCCGTACGCAGCATCGGGAAAAGACGCCTCCGTACCGGCACCCGGTTCGACGACGACCTCGAAACCGGCGCCCGTGAGGCGCGTAACCGCGTCCGGGACGAGTGCCACTCGGCGCTCGCCTGGGTCGAGTTCCCGCGGGACGCCGATGCGCACGCCGCGATCTTACGTAGCCTGAACGACGGCGTGACCCACTTCATCCAGGACTACGGCCTGTGGTTCCTGTTCGCGATCGTCTGCCTGGAGAGCGCAGGCCTCTGGCTTCCGGGCGAGACGGCGCTGATCGCCGCGGGCGTGCTCGCGGCGCGAGGACATCTCTCGATCGAGGGCGTCATCGTCGTCGCCGCGGCCGCTGCGATCATCGGCGACAACCTCGGCTACTGGATCGGCCGCGAGGGAATCCGGCGGCTCATCTTCCGCTACGAGCGGCCGCGCCGTTACGCCGACCGCGTCTTACCTCCCGCCGAGCGCTTCTTCCAGCGGCACGGCGGCAAGGCCGTCTTCCTCGCACGGTTCTTCGGCGGGCTGCGCGTCACCGGCGCCTGGATCGCGGGGATCACGCGGATGGCGTGGTGGCGGTTCCTGTTCTGGAACGCCGCCGGCGGGATCGTGTGGGCGGTCGGCGTCGGCCTGCTCGCGTACTACGCCGGGAAGGCGGCGGCCGACGCGTTCGCGCGCTACGGCATCTACGCCGCGATCGCGGGCGGCATCGTGGTCGTCATCGTGATCGCCGTGCTCCACGTCTGGCGGCGGCGCGTCGTCGAGGAGAACGTCTGAGGCGCCTCGTCGTCGCGCTGCTCGCCGTGGCCGCCGTGGTTCCCGCCGGCCACACCGCTGAAGGCGTTCCGGGCTTCGACCACGTCGTCGTCATCGTGTTCGAGAACAAGGACGAGTCGCAGGTGATCGGCTCCCGCGCGGCGCCGACCTTCACCGCACTGGCACGCCGCTATGCGCGGCTGACGCGCTACTACGGCGTCACGCATCCGAGCCTGCCCAACTACATCGCGCTCGCCTCCGGCGGGACGCAGGGCATTCGCGACGACTGCACCACCTGCATCGTCGCCGCGCGGAACCTCGCCGACTCACTCGAGGCGTCAGGCCGAAGCTGGAAGACCTATGCCGAGGGACTTCCGCGCCCGGGTTTCACCGGTGCGTTCGCCGGCCGCTACGCCAAGAAGCACGTGCCGTTCCTCTACTTCCGCGACATCGTGTCGAGCCCGGCGCGGCGGGCACGGATCGTGCCGCTGACGCAGCTCCGCAGCGACCTCCAGAGCGGTGCGCTGCCGGATTTCGCCCTCGTCGTTCCCGACATGTGCCACTCGATGCACGACTGCTCCGTCCGCACCGGCGACCTGTGGCTCGCGCGCACCATCCCGCCGCTGCTGGCGCTTCCGAACACCGTCGTCTTCGTCACGTTCGACGAGGGAAGGGCTCGCAACCACGTTGCGGCGCTCGCGCTCGGCACCGCAGTCCGGCCGGCGACGCGCGTGACCGCACGCACCGGCCACTACTCGCTGCTGCGGACGATCGAGGACGCGTGGAGCCTGCCGCTGCTCGGCCGGTCCGCGAGCGCGCAGCCGATCACCGGCATCTGGCGCTCGGCGCCCTAGAGGGTTTTCGCGCGTCGCCTGGAATGAGGTCAGCCCCATGCTGGCCGCCCTCGCCTCAGCACAAGCCGCTCGCGATCCGTCGACGGCGGCGCACTGCACGCGCGTCACGCACCTCGCGACGCGCCTGGCCTCGTGGATGGGGTGGGACGCCGCACACGTCGAGCGCCTGCGCGTCGGCGCGCGGGTGCACGACATCGGCAAGGTGATGGTCTCCGAGCGCATTCTCCGCAAGCGCGGCCCGCTCAGCCCTCAGGAGCTCGCCGAGATCCGCACCCACCCGACCGCGGGCGCCCGCCTGATTGCGCCGGTCGGCCCCGCGCAGTACGCGATCCCGTACGTGCTCTTCCACCACGAGCGCTGGGACGGCGACGGCTACCCGACGCGACGGCCGGGCGCCGACGTTCCGGAGGGGGCTCGCCTGCTCGCGGTCGTGGACGCGTTCGACGCGATGACCTCGACGCGTCCCTACCGGCGCGCCCTGCCGGTCATGCACGCGCTCGCCGAGATCGAGCGCTGCGCCGGGACGCAGTTCGACCCGGAGATCGCGGATGCGTTCCTGCTCGCGTGGAGCGCCGGCGCCTTCGCCGACGCGGCCGCGAGCTAGCTAGAGCGCCGCCCAGACCTCGAGCTTCGACTTCACGCGGCGGATGACCTCGTCGGTGAACTCCGTCGTCCCGGCGTGCCCGCCCAGGTCGGCGGTGCGCACGCCCTGCGCGACCGCTTCGAGGCACGCCTCGCGGATCGCCCGGCCCGCCTGCCGCTGCTGCTCGTCGCCGTTGCTGAGCAGCGCGGCGCCGGCCAGGATCATCGCCATCGGATTCGCGACGTTCTTGCCCAGCAAGGACGGCGCGGTTCCGTGCGCGGCCTCTGCCATCAACGCGCGCGTCTCGTAGTCCTCGTCGAACGCGACCAGCAGCGACTCGGATCCTGCGATCGACCCGAAGAGCGGCAGGACCAGGTCGGAGAGGATGTCCCCATCGCGGTTCAGCGCGGGAATGACCAGCGGATCTCCCGTCGA
>JBKOVW010000203.1:0-3468 GCA_046724095.1 Actinomycetota bacterium
GCGTCGGTGACGGAGACGACCTCGCTCAGCAGCATCGGCAGCATCGAGAGCGTCAGGTAGCCGTGCGCGACCGTCGTGCCGAAGGGGCCGTTCGCGGCCGCCTCGGGATCGACGTGGATCCACTGGTGGTCGCCCGTAGCCTGCGCGAACAGGTCGATCTGCTCCTGCGTGATCTCATGCCACTGGCTTGTGCCGAGGTCGCGCTCGGCCCCGGCTTCGAGCTCGGCGAGCGTCAGCGTCGTCGTCACAGCAGCTCGCGCAGGGCCTTCCGGTCGGCCTTGCCGACCGGCGTCAACGGGAGCGCCTCGACGACGTGGATCTCACGGGGATACTTGTATCCCCCGAGGCGGTTCTTCGCGAACGCGAGCAGCTCGCCGTCCTCGAGCGTGGAGGCCACCGTCACGAAGGCGACGACCTCCTCGCCGTACACGTCGTCGGGCCGGCCGAGCACGCAGGCACTCGCCACGGCCGGATGCTCGAGCAACGCCTCCTCCACGTCGCGGGGGAAGACGTTGAAGCCGCCGCGGATGATCAGGTCCTTCTTGCGGTCGACGATCGTGAGGTAGCCGTCGTCGTCGACGCGGCCCATGTCGCCGGTGTAGAGCCAGCCGTCCCGAATCGTCTCCGCCGTCAGATCCGGCGCCTTCCAGTAGCCCGCCATCAGCAGGTCCGACCGAACACAGACCTCGCCCTCCACGATGCGCACCTCGGTGCCCGGCACCGGCGGCCCGACCGTGCCGTACTTCGAGCGCCCGGGCGGATTCGTCGACACGAGTGCCGACGTCTCCGTCAGCCCGTAGCCCTCGCGGATCTGCACCCCCGGAACGCGGCGCAGGAACTCCTCGATCGCGCGCGACGCGAGCGGCGCGGCGCCCGACGCGACGAAGCGCAGCTCCGCCAGGTCGTAGGCCTCGAGCG
This sequence comes from Actinomycetota bacterium, assembly GCA_046724095.1. GTDB lineage: Bacteria > Actinomycetota > Thermoleophilia > Gaiellales > Gaiellaceae > 3-1-20CM-4-69-9. The sequence goes on from JBKOVW010000203.1 coordinate 919, forward strand.
GCCGCGCGAGCAGCAGGTACAGCATCGACGGCACGAGCGGCGCGATCTGCACGCGGTGCTCCTGCGCGAGCTGCAGCCAAGTCTCGGGGTCGAACCAGCGCATCAGGAACGACTGCGGCCGGCCGGGGTGGTGCAGCGCGACGTTGAGAACGAGCAGTCCGTACGAGTGCGCGAGCGGCAGGCAGGAGAGCGAGCGGTCGATGCCCTCGACGTGCCCCGCCTCGTGCCCCGCGCGTCCCGCCTCGTAGAGGTTCGCGTGCGTCAGCATCACGCCCTTCGCGCGGCCGGTGGTGCCGCCCGTGTAGACGAGCGCGGCGAGGTCGGCGTCCGCGCGCGCGACGATCGGCTGCGCCGCGTCGAGCTCCAGCGCCGGCAGCAGCTCCGAGGTCAACACGAGCGCCGGCTCCGCATCTTCGACGAGGCGGTCGAGCTCCGCCGGCGTCAGCAGGAAGATCGCCGGCGTGACGACGCCGCCGGCACGCCAGATCGCCTGGTACGCGACGACCACGTCCGGCGAGTTGTGCATCTGGACGACGACGCGATCGCCGGGGCGCACGCCGTGATCGACCAGGCCGGCCGCGACCCGCTCCGCGCGCGCGAACAGCTCTCCCGACGAATGCCAGGCGCCCTCGAACCAGAGCGCGGGATAGTCACCGCGCCGCTCGAACGTCTCTTCGGCGAGACGCGCGAGGTTGCGGGGACCGGTCACCGCTCCGGCGGACGGCGGTCCGACCACGGGCGCTCCGCCTCGAGCTGGGCTCCGAGCCGTAACAGCGTCGCCTCCTCGAACGGTCTCGCGGCGAACTGGACTCCGATCGGCACGTCGCCCGCCCAGTGCAGCGGCAGTGACAGCGCGGGCTGTCCGGTCACGTTGAAGATCTGGGTGAAGGGCACGAAAAAGCGCTGCCGCGCGACGACGGCTCGCGGATCGTCCTCGCTGGCTTCGAAGGCCCAGCCGGTCGGGACCGGCGGGAGGGCGAGCGTCGGGGTCACGAGCACGTCGAGCTCGTGCCACAGCGGGAGGAACCGGCGGGGCTCCGTCCGCAGATACTGGAGCGATGCGGCCAGCTCTGGCCCGGGCGTCTTCGCGGCGTCGCTGACAAGTGCCCGGTTGTGCGGCTCGAGCTGCTCCGGGTCGATCCCCGAGGTCGCCGGACCCTGCCGCCAGACACGCAGGAAGTGCCTGCTCAGCTCTTCACCGTTCCAGGGCGGCGCCGCCTCCGTGACGTCATGGCCGAGATCGCTCAGGGCGTCGGCGGTGCTCCGGACGGCCGCGACGCAGTCGTCCGCGACGGGCACGTCGACGGGCGGATTGACTGCGACGCCGATGCGCAGCCGTTCGGGCGGCTGCAGAACCTCTTCCGCGAACGCCCGCTCCGGCTGCGGGGCGACGTACTCGTCTCCGAGCTCGTAGCCGGTCATCACGTCGAGGAGAGCGGCGACGTCGCGGAGCGTGCGCCCGATCGGGCCGTGCGTCGCCAGCCCGAACATCCCGGCCGGCCACGGCGCGGACGAGACACGCCCGCGCGAGGGCTTCAGCCCGACCAGGCCGCAGCACGACGCCGGAATCCGGATCGACCCGCCGCCGTCGCTGCCGTGCGCGACCGGCGCCAGCCCGGCGGCGACCGCGGCCGCGGCGCCGCCGCTCGAGCCGCCCGGGGTCCGGGCGACATCCCAAGGGTTCCGGCAGACGCCGTTCAGCTCGGATTCCGTGATGCCGAGTGTGCCGAGCTCGGGCGTGTTCGTCTTCCCGAGGATGACGAAGCCCGCCTCGCGGATCCGCCGCACGACAGCCGAGTCGAACGACGGGACGTTATTGGCCAGCGCCTTCGCGGAGTAGGTCGTCCGCAGCCCCGCGGTCTCGGTCAGGTCCTTGATCGCGATCGGGACTCCTGCGAACGGGCCGGCGAGCGGTCCAGTCGCCGCGGCGCGTGCCCCGTCGGCGTCGACCGTGACGTACGCGTTGAGCGAGGGATCGAGCCGTTCGATCCGTTCGAGATAGAGCTCCACCAGCTCGACGGAGGACACGTCCTGCTGCCGGACCAGGCGGGCGAGCTCGCCGGCCTCGGCGAAGCAGATGTCCGATGCGGCGGCGCTGCTCACCGCTCGCGCATCGACTGCCCGCCGGCGCGGTGCATCGACTCGAGCATTCCCGCCGGCGCGGCGCCCTCGGGGAGGCGGCCCTGCAGCTCGCGCAACAGCTCGTCGGGATCCCAACGCTCGCGGGTTGCGAACAGCTCGCCCGCATCCCAGCCGCGGAGCATGTTGACCACACCGCCGTACACGAAGAAGACCTGACCCGTAACGTGCTGAGCCTCGTCGGCGCAGAGCGCGACGACGACTGGCGAGTTGTTCGCCGGATCGGCGGGATCGAATCCTTCGTCGGGCGGCGGGATCTCGCCGAATGCCGCTTCCGTCATCCGGGTGCGCGCGTTCGGCGCGATCGCGTTGACGGTGACGCCGTAGCGCTGCAGCTCCTGCGCCGCGATCAGCGTGAACCCCACGATCCCCGCCTTCGCCGCGCCGTAGTTCGCCTGGCCGACGTTGCCG
>JBKOVW010000371.1:0-6527 GCA_046724095.1 Actinomycetota bacterium
AGCCGGTAGGCAGTCAGGTCGACGCCGGCGGGCAAGGCAACCGCCTCGCCCTCCACGCGCAGGTCGACCGGAAGACCCGCCTCGCGCGCTTGCTCGACCAGCCGATCGAGATGCTCGAGGCTCGGCTGCGGCGCCAGGGCCGGCGCTTCTTCGGGGCGCCGGAGCACGCCCACCATCCGGCGCATCTCGGCCAGCGCCTCCCGGCCGGTGCGCTCGACGGTCAACAGCGCCTCCCGCTCGCGCTCCTGGTCTGACCGCAGGAGACGCCGCACACCTGACGCCTGAACCGTCATGACGCTCACGCTGTGGCCGACGACATCGTGGAGCTCGCGGGCGATGCGGGCACGCTCGTCGGCAACTGCGTCACGCGCACGCTGTTCGCGCTCGCGTTCGGCCCGCGCCGCGCGCTCCCGCGCCTCGTCGGCCTCTGCGAACTTGCGTCCGAGCGTGAAGCCGACAACCCAGACGATCGCGAAGATGAGGCTGACGAAGACGAACTGGCCGATCTGGCCGCGCGGATCGTTGCGGACGACGATCGCTTCCACGCCGACGGCCATTGCCACGCCGGCCACGGCCTGGCGTGGGTCGGGAAGCTGAGCGAGCAGGAAGACGGCTGCGCAGCCCGCGAGAAACGCGATGATGTCCCACGGGACGAGGCTGTTGTCCGCAAACGAGGCGATGACGACGCCGGCGCCTACGGCCAGCGGTGCCCCGAACGGAAACCGACGGCGCAGGAACAACGGCCCGACGATGAGCACCGCGAGGATGATGTCGAGCCACATCGGGCCCTCCGGGCCGTGCGTGTCCCCTTGCCCGAAGACGGCGCCGGCAATCGACACGCCGACACCGAGGACGAGGAGGGCGTCGAACCAGTAGCGCCGCGCCAGCGGCGAGAGCTTCCTCACGGCCTGAAAGTACTCCGAAAGCAATCGCCGCGCCTCGCCCGCGCGAACGATCCGAAGCTCGTCCCTGAGGATGAGGACAAATCGTCAGCCGGGCCGAAGCGAAAGCCTGACCACGCGACTTACCGTGGTCGCATGCAATTCGTCGTCGAGACCTCGGGCCTCAGCAAGCACTTCGGCGAGCGCGTCGCAGTGTCGAGCGTCGACCTCCGCGTCCCGCGCGGGGCGGCCTTCGGCTACCTCGGCCCGAACGGCGCCGGGAAGACGACGCTGATCCGGATGCTGCTCGGCCTTACGACGGCGACGTCCGGCTCGATGCAGCTGCTCGGGCGTCCGGTGCCCGCGGAGCGCAAGGCGGCGCTGGCGCGCGTCGGCGCGATCGTCGAGGAGCCGCGCTTCCATCCGCACCTGACCGGCCGCGAGAACCTGACGGTGATCGCGGCCGCACGGGAGCGGGCGGCGCACGACCGGATCGACGGCGCTCTCGCACGCGTCGGTCTCACGCAGCGCGCCGACGAGCGCGTGAAGCGCTACTCGCTGGGTATGCGCCAGCGGCTCGGCGTCGCGCGCAGCCTGCTCGCCGACCCGGAGCTCCTGATTCTCGACGAGCCGACCAACGGCCTCGACCCGGCGGGCATCCACGAGTTCCGCGACATGATCCGCGGCTTCGTCGCCGAAGGACGCACGGTTCTGCTCTCCTCCCATCTCCTCGACGAGGTGGAGAAGATCTGCGACGAGGTCGCGATCGTCGATCGCGGGAAGGTCGTCGCGCAGGGGCCGATCGACGCGCTCGCCGCCGGCGCGAAGCAGACGATTCTGATCGCGACGAGCGACGACGAGCATGCGCTCGGCATTCTCTCCGCGCATCGCGGCGTCGAGCTCGCCGCACGCGAGCCGCTCGGGATTCGCGTCACGCTGCGCGACGACGCAGGCGACGAGCTGAGCCGCCGACTCGTCACCGCCGGGCTCGCCATCCGTCGGTTCGAGCCCGCCCGCGCCTCGCTCGAGCAACGCTTCCTGGAGATCACGTCCAGGCTCGAGGAGGCCGCATGAGCCGACTCGTCAGCGCGGAGGTCCTGAAGCTGCGCAAGCGCCGCGGGCTCGTCATCTCGGCGTTCGCGTTGACGGTGCTGCCGATGCTGATCGCGTACACGATCCTGCTCAGCCTGCACGCCGCCAACCCGGCGAAGCACGGCCCCGCCGGAGGCCTGCACAACTTCTCCGATTCGATCGACCTCCTGACGATGCTGGGCGTCATCGCGGCGATTCTGATCGGGTCGACGCTGGGGGCGGGCGACCTCAGCTCCGGAGTGTTCCGCGAGCTGGTCGTCACCGGGCGCCCGCGGGTTGCCCTCTTCGCCGCACGCGTCCCGGCAGGCATCGCTTTTCTCTGGGCATTCATCGCGGCCGGCTTCGTACTCACCGCGACAGCGTCGATGGTGTTCGCCGGATCTCTGCACGCGCCGAACGGAACCCTCCTCGTCGAAACGGCCGCGTGGGTCGCGCTGGTGAGCGCGCTCGCGCTCGTGCTCGCGCTCGGCGTGTCGTCCGTTGTCGGCTCACGCGGCACGACGATCGGGATCGTCTTTGCGTGGCAGATCGTCGTCACACCGCTGCTGCTGCCGATCAAGGCGCTCGGATCGTCCCGTGACGCGCTGCTTGGTGCCGCGACCGACCACCTGAAGCCGAGCGGCCTGTTGAATCAGCCGTCGGCCGAGATCGCGATGACGATCGCCCTCGCGGCCGTCGTGCTCGCCGCGTGGACGATCGTCCCGCTTGCGCTCGGCGCATGGCGGACCGCGACGCGCGACGCCTAGCTCTAGGCCGCGCTCCTGAGCTGCGCCTCGCGGCCGAGGCCGCTGACGAACCCCTCGCGCCAGCTCGGATACAAGAGCTGCCAGCGGAGCTCCCGCTTCGCCTTCGCATTCGACGCGCCGCGCGCCTCGGTCATCATCAGCGCCACCTGCTCGCCGGCCGCCATCTTCCCGAGCCACAGCGGAACGTGGCGCGGCGGCTTGGCGCCGACGGCGTCCGCGAGGTACGGCAGCCATTCGGACGCAGGCGCCGGCTCGTCGTCGACCACGTTGTAGAGACCGCGTCGCCCGCGCTCGATCGCGGCGAGCGTCGCGCGGGCGGCGTCCTCGATGTGGAGGAAGCAGGTGATCCCGGCGCCGCTGCCGATGACCGGGAACATCCGCTTACGGATCGCCTCGACCATCTCGCCGTCGAGCGAGAGCGACGTGCCCGGGCCGTAGAAGCCGCCGTAGCGGAGCGCGAGCCCGTCGAGCCCTTCCGCTCCGGCAACGCGCTCCTCGAGCCGGCGGATCGCGGCGAGCGACTCGGCGCTGTTCGCCGGCGGCTCGCGATCGAGCGGCGCCCCCTCGTCCTTCACCGACCCTCCCTCGCGGGCATACGGCCACCCGGCGAAGCTCTGCGCGACGAACTTGCTCACCCCCACTGCCTGCGCGGCGCCGAGCAGGTTGTCGGTCCCCGTGTTCCGCAGGCGGTTCGTCTCGGCGAAGACCTTGTCCATGTTGCGCAGGCTCGACCCGATCGACGAAAGGGCAGTTGCCTGATGGACGATCACATCCGGCGCCGCCTCCGACACAGCCCGCCCGACGGCCTCGGCGTCGAGCACGTCGAGGACGACAGGCGTCGCGCCCTGCGCCCTCAGCTCCGCGGCTTTCCCAGGCGTTCGAGTCGTGCCGATCACCTCGTGACCGGCAGCCACCGACAGCGGGACGAGATGCCTTCCGATCGCTCCGGATGCGCCTGCAACGAAGATCCTCATGACTTGCTCCTTTCGTCTCGGTTCAGGCTCTGAGACGAGGGGGCCACCACCTCTGTGACATGTCACAGGCAGGCCTGCTATCCCGTCTTAGGTCACATGCGAACCGAAGCGCCATACGAGGAGCTCAGACCGCTGCTGTTCTCGATCGCATATCGGATGATCAGCAGCGTCAGCGAGGCGGAGGACATCGTCCAGGAGGCATTCCTGCGGATCCACAGGGCGGAGTCCGAGGGCACGGAGATCGACTCCCCCAGGGCGTACCTGAGCGCCGTGGTGACGCGCCTGAGCATCGACTACCTGAAGTCGGCGCGCGTCCGGCGCGAGCAGTACTTCGGTCAGTGGCTGCCGGAGCCGTTGCTGACCGAGACTGAGCCCGACGCCGCTGCCCAGGCGGAGACGGCCGACTCGCTCTCGATGGCATTCCTCCTTCTGCTCGAGAGCCTGACGCCGGTCGAGCGCGCCGTGTTCCTCCTGCGCGAGGTCTTCGACTACGGCTACGCGGAGATCGCGGCGGTCGTCGGCCGCAGCGAGGACAACTGCCGCCAGCTGTTCGTGCGCGCGCGGAGGCACATCGACGACGGACGGCCTCGCTTCGAGGCGTCGCGGCAACAGCGCGACGAGCTTGCGCAGCGGTTCCTGGCGGCGGCGCAGCGCGGCGACGTCGACGCGCTGACGGAGCTGCTCGCGGCCGATGTCGTCGTGTACGGCGACGGCGGCGGCAAGGCGCCGTCGTGGCCGCAGCCGATCTACGGACGCGAGCGCGTCGCGAAGCTGATGGCGGGGACGTTCGCCCAGGTGGCGAAGTTCGGCGCCGAAGTGCACCCCGTTCAGCTCAATGGACAGCCCGGGCTGATGTTCCGCATCGGCGACGAGATCGGCTCCGTCATGTCGCTCGAGATCGCCGACGGAGTCATTCAGACGATCCGCGGAGTGACGAACCCGGAGAAGCTCGACCACCTCGGGCCCGTCGTCGACACCCGCGCCGTCCTGAGGCAGGCCCGAACGCCCTAGCACGCCGCTCAAGCGCTCCGAGCGCCGTCGATCCAACATTCGGGTTCAGACGGGCGGTCGAGCAAAGCTCGACCGCCCTCTCTGCGGCGCCGCCAAGTCGGCGCCTTAGCCACGCCGCTCAAGCCTTCGAGCGCCGTCGATCCAACATTCGGGTTCAGACGGGCGGTCGAGCAAGCTCGACCGCCCTCTCTGCGGCGCCGCCAAGTCGGCGCCCTGGCCACGCCGCTCAAGCGCCTCGAGCGCCGTCGATCCAACATTCGGGTTCAGACGGGCGGTCGAGCAAAGCTCGACCGCCCTCTCTGCGGCGCCGCCAAGTCGGCGCCTAGCGGCGTCGGACGACGAGGCTGTAGGTCATTCCCGCCTTCGCGCCGAGCGTGTCGCTGACGGCGACCGTGAACCGGAACTTGCCCGGCCGGCGGGTGCTGCCCGAGATGACACCGGCCGTGGGATCGAGCATGAGCCCGGCGGGAAGCGCGCCTGCCGCGAGTGTCCAACGCTTGTCGCCGACGCCACCGGTCGACGTGAGCGTCAGGCTGTAGCGCTTGCCGGTCCTGGCGCGGCCGACGGCGAACGTCTTGATCTGCAGCTTCGGTGCAACGGTCAGCGTCAGCGTCACCTGTGCGCTCGAACCGGCGGCGTCGGTGACCGTGAGCACGAGCGGGAACGTCCCGGCGTCAGCCGGAACGCCCTGCAGGAAGCTCGTGGAGCCGTTGCCCTTGTCGCCGACGAACCCGGTGTGCCCGGGGAGCGTGCCCGTCATCTTCCAGCTGTAGCCCGGCACGCCGCCCTTCGCGTCGATGGAGATCTGCAGCGGGCGCCCTACCTCCCACGTCTGATCTGCCGGCGCCGTCGCGGTGAGTTTCTGCACGACGTCGAGCTCGAACTGCCTCGACGTCGAGCGGCCGTCGCCCTGGACGCTCACGGTGAACGTGTAGCTGCCGGCACTCGTCGGCGTGCCGCTGAGCACGCCGTCCGAGCCGAGGCTGACCCCGGCCGGCAGCGAGCCCGAGCTCAGCGTCCAGGTTTGGCTGCCGCCGCCCGAGGCGGCGAGCGTGGTCGTGTAGGAGGCGCCCTCCGTCGCCCGCGGCAGGCTCGCCGTCGTGATCTGCAGCGGCGGCTTCGGCGGCGGGGCCGGCTTCGGCGCCGGCGCGGGCGGCGGAGCGCTGCCGCCTCCGCCGACCACGGTGAACACGAACTGCCGCTCCGAGTGGTTGTCGCCGCCGCACCAGGACGGGCCGCCCTCGGCAGCGGTCAGATCGTGCACCCAGATCCACGGCTGTGTCGTTCCGGCCGTCGTCGGCGTGCCCGTCACGAGCCCACTCGACGACATCGACAGACCGGCGGGAAGCCCGCCGATCACGATTTCCCAGCGATAGACGTCGCAGCCGTCGTGTGCGAGCAGCTGCAGGTTGACCGGCTGCCCCACGGTCATCGTCGGACAGACGAGCAACGGCCCGTCGGCGGGGCACGGCGCGCTGTCGTTGAAGCTCGCCGTCGATCCCGGCGTCGCCGCGATACCCGCGACGAGCGCCGCCAGCACGAGCAGGGGCGCGAGACGTTTCATCGACCCGGTCAACTTCCGCGGCCAGGGTAGCGCTCCTCGCCGCCGATGAGAACCCCCGATCGGGGGCCTGTATCTGAGGGCCCCGCGGCCGCGGGGCCCTCAGAATCCGCAGCATGATCGCGTGGGCCGCACTCGACCCCGACCGCGGCGAGGTCGAGCACGAGCACGGGCACGACGTCATGCCCGGGGCGTCGACGATCAAGCTGTTCATCTACTCGGCCTTCCGCCGATCGCAGCTCGATCCAGACGAGACGGCCTC